>JAISSA010000047.1 GCA_031273365.1 Synergistaceae bacterium | reverse complement strand
CCCTCTTTACCGGGGTGGCCGGATACGTAAGCATTAATGGATTTTACCTTTCCTTTAAATAAGCAAAAAAGCTCATAAAACTCTGCTATTTCCCGCATATACAAGATTCTCCAAATTTGTTATATTCATTTTGATGATCGATTCGGTTGTAGTCTTTCATCAATTATGGTAATTTGGAGGAATTATTTATGAAAAAATCGCGCAATTGTTCATGGGGCGACACGGAGCGGATCGTCGAGGTGTACGATGCTTTCGATTTTGCCGCGATCAACGCGGACGCCGTCTCCCGGGCCAGGCGTTACATCCTGATGGCCGACATCGACGTGGGTGACGAGTGGTGGCCTGTCGGCGTCGGCGACGAGGAGGACAATCGTCCCTTCACAGGCCTGTTTGACGGTGGAGGGCACACGGTGACGCTGGGCGGGATCGCCGGAGACCCCGAGTGCGCCGGGCTGTTCGGGCTTATCGGGGAAGGCGGGACCGTACAAAATCTCGCCGTCAGGGGCAGGATCTCCATGGATTCCAAAAAACCTCTGCGACTGGGGGGCATCGTCGGGGCGCTGGAGGCCGGAGGCTCGGTGAAATCCTGTGTTTCGTCCGTCGACATCACGGCCGCCAGCGACGAATTTGTCCGCGTCGGCGGCGTGGCGGGCATCAACTACGGCGGGACAATCAGCGACTGCCGCTCCGACGGAGCGATCCGGGCGATGGGGGGCAACGGAGTGGCGGGCGGCATCGTGGGAATCTGCAAGGGGTGTTCCTTGTCCCCCGCGGTGGTGGAGAACTGCGTCTCGCAGAGCGACCTGAAAGCGGGGGGCGTCGCGGGCGGTATCGTGGGGCGTCACGCCTGCAGCTCCGTCGTCAACTGTGTGGCGCTCAACGCCTCTGTCGAGTCCGGCGTCACGCGGGGCCGGGTTGTTGGGGAGAATTTTCTGCTGGAGAGCATTCAGATGATCAACAATTACGGAGGTGTCCCCGGTGCGTGGCGAAACGACGCCGGCGGGCAGGACGGAGCGGACTGCGGCACGCGTCCGCCGGGCTTCTGGTGGAGGGACGCGTCGACGTGGGACATCGCAAGGGGGGAGCCGTGGAGTTTCGATGCAATCTGGGTCTGGGACGCGGAAGAGCACATGCCCCGGCTGACATGGGAAACGAGGGTCGTCGCATAACTGGCGTAAATGCTCCAACCCCCACGGGCGGCCTTCCCGTGGGTCAATAATAACACAAAGCGGCCCTTCAGGGGCCGCTATTTCATTTCAGACACAACCTTCAGCGCTCGAACTTCCTTCCTGGAGAGCCCCGTCATATCCGCGATATCGTCGATGTCCACACTCACCGCAAGCAACCACCACGTCATTTCCATTTTTATCATGGTATTTCCCTGAGGCAGTTCTTCGGCTCCGAGTTGAGCTTTGGCCCATTGGTAAGCTTTTTCCTTCAGAACTTTTCTCAGTATCGGCGTATACACCCGCACGGGTTCCACCTCCGGAAATGAATCGTCCCTGTCCTTCTCGAACTCGCTGCTGCCGGCTTAAACGTTTCCTGCTATCTCTCTTTTCGGAAGGAAAGAGCTCTTTTGGATCGAGCAGAGCCCTGTCTGATTAATCCTCCAGCGCGCGAACCTCGTCCTCGGAGAGCCCCGTCAGGTCCGCGATCACGTCGATTTCCATCTTCCGCGCAAGCATCCGCCGCGCCGTTTCTCTGTTTCCCTCGGCTTTTCCTTCAGCTTTTCCTTCAGCTTTTCCCTCGGCTCTGCCCTCATTTCTGGCCCATTTGCAGGCTTTTCTCCCCAGAACTTCTTTCAATATCGGCGTATGCACAGCCATGGGTTCCACCTCCCGAAATAAACTGTCTATTTCCTTTTTAAGCTGCTCTACCCGCTTCTCCATGCTCAGGCGGGTTATTCCTTCTATGAACTGCACTATACGCGTGCGCGCGTCTAAAGAAAAATTCCGTGTCTTCAGTAAACGCAACAGCTCCCGGCTGTACTCGAAACGCTTCGGCTCGCTTTTCCCTGCCTTTATCATCCGCGCCGCACAAAGTACAGCCAGCGCCACAGGGTTTTTCTCCATTTTCAAAAGCTGCTCTTCGTCCAGCTCGTCGATAAAAACGGTGGGATAGATAAAGGTATGCCGCGTTTCGAAGCACTGCGTTTCGTAAAACAGCTTTTCGGACTTTCCCCTCGGCGTGGTTCGTATCGCGAGAGCCGTAAAAGGGCGTTTACAGGAGAAGATGATGGCGCAGGCATATCTGAACATCCGCACGTGAAAAGGTTCACCCCTGATGGGGCCCTGAACTTCGACGTGAAGAAGGACTCTGAGCGTATTTCCGTCCTTCAGCGGAATGTCCGTCAGCAGGTCCAGAATTTTTTGTTCTTTGCCTTTGCCCAGGGTCGGTATTATCAATTCTTTGTTCAGAAGGACGGGCGGTTTCTCCCGGTCAATAGCCTGATAGAGCGACGGATAAAAAATCTCCAGCGCCGCATAGAGGAAGGACTCTAAAAGCTCTTTCCAGAGCAGGTCCGGCCTCTCATATTTTTTGCCCCTTTTTTTGTCTCTTTTGTCTTTCTTCGTCGAAGTCGTTCTCATGCGGATATTATAGCGCACGACGCCGGGTTGCGGAACCGGGAAAAGGTATTTTTTAACCTTTTTTAAACTTTAAAGTCGCTCTTCCTGTTGGTTGGAACGTTTCTGTTAAATCCGGCGTCATGCGGGGCGGGGCAGAAAAATCCCTGGAGTTTCGATGCAATCCGGGCACGGGATATGGAAGAACATCTGCCCCGGCTAACATAGGAAACGAGGGCCGTCGCATAACTGGCGTAAATGCTCCGACCCCCACGGGCGGCCTTTCCCGCAAGTTAATAATAACACAAAACGGCCCTTCAGGGGCCGCTATTTTAACGAATTTGAACACACCCTATAGACAAAAAACTCTCCGCAGGATTTCAATCCTTCAGCGCTTGAACACGGCGGAATCCGCCCTGAGCGCCTGAAGCAGAACGCTCAGGGCGGGTCTAATTCGCGCCCTTACGGCTCCATCATCCGGCCCATGAATAAAATCACGCCGGTCTGATCGTCCACAATGCAATAAATGAAGGGATGGTCCGCGCGAAACTCGACCGGTTCCTCCGTCTCGGGACGGAACGCCGTTGCCCGTATCATCGACACCGCTGTGGCCGCGGCGGCCTCCGTCCCCTTCTCGTCCAGATCGATGAAGGACTGGTGGATCACGGCGTCGATGCAGAAGTCACCCTCTTCATTGTGAGGGTCGGCCACCATGCCCGAAAAATCCGCGTCTCTGCCGAAGGCGAGCTTCATTCCCAGCTTTTTCAAGACTTCCTTCAGCTCGAAACGCCCCTCGACCCTGAACTTCGGAAGCCAAAGCGCCGCCCTCCGGAAACGCATGTCCGACGTCCACCGGTCCAGCGACTCCAACGTCAGATCCTTCTCCAAATTCTCCAGTTGCGTGAACGACTTGTTCACGC
This sequence comes from Synergistaceae bacterium, assembly GCA_031273365.1. Taxonomy (GTDB): domain Bacteria; phylum Synergistota; class Synergistia; order Synergistales; family Aminobacteriaceae; genus JAISSA01. The sequence goes on along the minus strand of JAISSA010000047.1, from coordinate 5,165 downwards.
GCGGCAGAAGGACCAGAAGAGAGATGCGCGGGGGAAAAAACCCGTAGGGAACTTTTATCATCTGCAGCTCCGGCGTCTCTCCGTAGGAGAACATGCCCGTTTGCTGCATCATGGGGACGTTCTTCGACTCGTTCCGCCCGGTGCGGAAGGGCTCCTCTTTCGTGAGCTCCGCATCGAAGGGCTCCCTCCAGGCGGCGTTGAAGTATATTGCGTTGGTCAGGACCAGACGGGTGTCCCCGGTAACGTCTCCCTTGCGCAGAAGCTCCCGGATTTTGTCGCGGGTCTTTCGCTCCACCCAGGCGTTGATCGTCGCCCGCGCGTCCTCCGTGCCCTTTCGAAAATCCGCCGACTCGACGCCCCCGTCGTAATTTTCCCCGGCCAGCGCGATGTAGTCCGGAAGGAGCTTCTGTGTCCCGTCGAGCCAGAGGCGGTTGGCGACATCGATCACTCCCTCGTCCCCCGAAATCGCGCCGAAACGGTCCGCTATTTTCTTCATCGAGGCGTGCAGCGCGGCGGCGTCGCCGGCAAACCGGAGCGCCTTCGCCATCTCCGCGGCCGTCTGTCCACTCGCCCCTCCGTACGTCATCGCAAGGGCCGACGCGATGCTGTACGGCGAGAAAAACAGGTTTCCCTTTCGCTCTCCGTCATCCTCGGCCAGACGGCGATAAACGTCGATCGCGAAGGCGTCGATCGCTCCGGCCGCCGCTTCCCTGTCGGCTTTCCTGTCGGGCACGCCCGCCGACGCGGGGCCTCCCGGAAAAACGACCTGAATCATACATACAAGCAACAAAAATGCAGTATAACGCACTACAATTCCTCCCTTGCATTTTACGCCGCGCACCAGCGCCGCGTCAGTCGTCCAGCGCCATCAATTCCACCCAGATGGCGTTGCCGACCCTCATTCCCGCCGGCGTCAGGCGCGCGCCGCTCTCGTCGATCCGCACAAGGCGCGGGGGGACGCTTTTCAGAACGCCCAGAATTTCCTCCCGGCATTCACGTCCCCAGCGTTCCGTGAACGCCGCCGCGTCAATGCCCCACCTCGTCCGCAGCGCCAGAATCGCGGCCTCCGTCTTCGCCGCGCGCCCCTGGAGACGCTCAGCGCCGGCGATGGGCAACTGCGTCTCCGACACAGAAATATACTCCTCGAGTGTGGAGACGTTATGGTACCGCAATCCGCCGCAATACTTAAATTTATGGCAGGACGACCCATCGGGACTCCTCTCCTGAGATTCCCATCCTCCTCCGAGATACCCCCAGGCCGACGGCCCGAGCGCCAGAACGTTTTCCTGCCGCCAGTAGGCGAGGTTGTGCAGGCACTCCCCGCCCGGACGCGCGAAACTCGCGATCTCGTACTGAGCGAGGCCCCGAAGCGCGAGATACCATTGCGCGAAACGATAAAAGGGATAACCCTCCGGCAGCTCGAAATTTTTCTGTTCAAAACTCTTCCCGAGGGGCGTATGGGGCGAGAGCGTCAGTTGATAGGCGGATACGTGCCCGACCCCCGACGCGACGACGCGATGAAGGGAGTCGTGCCACGTTCGCAGCGTCTGGAGCGGAAGCCCGAAGATCAGGTCGGCGGACGCGTCGAACCCGTACGCCAGCGTCTTTTCGATCGCAAGAAGCGCCTCCCGCGCGTCATGCCGACGGCCCAGCCACGAAAGCTCGTCGTCCCGCAGGCTCTGAACGCCCAGACTGACCCGCGTGACGAACGAATCGCGCCACAGCCTCAGATGATCGTCCGTCAGGGAGCAGGGGTTCGCCTCGACGGTGGCCTCCCGGACGCCCGACACGTCGAAGGCCCCCTCCAGAACGCGGAGCAGGCGCGCCCACACGGCGGGGGACAAAACGGTCGGCGTCCCTCCCCCGATATAAACGGTGCGAAGGGGCGGCCGTCCCTCCCATATCCGCCCGATGCGCTCCGCCTCCCGCCCCACTCCCGCCAGCCATGCCTCGACGAGGGCGTCGCCGCGCCGGACATCCGGCCCGGTCGCCCGGCTGTAAAACGAGCAGTACCCGCATCTGGAAACGCAGAACGGAACGTGGAGGTAAAGGGAAAAGATCATAAAAACCGGCGACCCCGATTATTGCTCCCCGTCATCGAGGCCGTTTTTCTTCGTCGTCAGGGCTATTTCTCTTCATTATCATTTCTCTTTATTATCATTTCTCTTCACCATCAATCTGCAGGAAGGCCAGAAACGCCTCCTGGGGGATCGAGACCCTGCCGATCTGCTTCATGCGCTTCTTGCCTTCCTTCTGTTTTTCCAGAAGCTTGCGCTTGCGCGTGATGTCTCCGCCATAACACTTGGCCAGCACGTCTTTGCGCAGGGCTTTCACGTTGACGCGCACGATGACGCGCTTTCCGATCGACGCCTGGATGGGGACCTCGAAAAGCTGGCTCGGGATCAGCTCCTTCAGCTTCGTGACGGCCGTGTGCCCGCGGTTGTAGGCCGCGTCTCTGTGACAGATAAAGGAAAACGCGTCGGCGGCCTCCCCGTTGACCAGCACGTCCACGCGCACCAGATCGGACGCGCGCAGGCCCACGAATTCGTAGTCCAGAGACGCGTAACCGCGCGTCTGGGACTTCAGTTTATCGTGAAAATCGATGATAAACTCCGCCAGGGGCATCTCGTAGACGAGCCGCACGCGGTCCTGCGTCAGGTAATCCATGGATTTATAAACGCCCCGCTTTTCCTGCAGAAGCTGCATGACCCTGCCCACGTAGTCGGAGGGGAGAAAAACGGAGAGCTTTATAAAAGGCTCGCGGACCTCCGCGATCTCGCCCGCCTCGGGGAAATCGCCGGGCCGATGGGCCTCGATAACCGTCCCTTTTGTGTCGACGATCTCGTAGACGACGTTCGGGGCCGTGGCGACGAGTTCGACGTCGAACTCCCGGCGCAGGCGCTCGCTCGCCACGTCCATGTGCAGCAGGCCCAGAAAGCCGCACCGGAACCCGAACCCCAGGGCCACGGAGGTCTCCGGCTCGAACAGGATCGCCGAGTCGTTCAGGCAGAGCTTTTCCAGCGCGTCTCTCAGCTGCGGATAAGCGTCGCGCTCGACGGGATAAAAGCCGCAGAATACGACGCTTTTGACCTTGCGGTATCCAGGCAGCGGTTTTGCCGCCGGCCGGCCCGCGTCGGTGATCGTGTCGCCCACGTGCGTCTCCGCAAGGGTCTTCAGGCTGGCCGAGATATATCCCACCTCGCCGGGCCCCAGTTGCTCCACGGGGGTGAAGCCCGGACGAAACACCCCGACCTCGTCGATCGGATAACGGCCGCCGGTCGCCATGAAGAGGATGTTCTGGCCCGAACGCAGCGTGCCGTTCATAACGCGCACGTAGCAGATGACGCCGCGGTAGTTGTCGTAGACGGAGTCGAAGATCAGCGCCTCGAGAGGCGCCGAGGGGTCGCCCTCCGGCGCGGGAACGGACGAGACGATCCTTTCCAGAATTTCCTCGATGCCCGTGCCCTCCTTGGCGCTCGTCAGTATGGCGTCCGAGGCGTCCAGCCCCACGACGTCGGCAATTTCCTTTCTGGCGTTCTCGGGCCGGGCGGAGGGAAGATCGATTTTGTTGATGACGGAAATGACCTCCAGCCCCTGCTCTACGGCCTGCCAGGCGTTCGCCACGGTCTGGGCCTCGACGCCCTGCGTCGCGTCGACCACGAGCAGCGCCCCCTCGCACGCCGCAAGCGAACGGGAGACCTCGTATCCAAAATCGACGTGCCCGGGGGTGTCTATGAGGTTCAGCACGTAATCGCGGCCATCGCGTGCGCGATAGTCCATGCGGACGGGGACCAGCTTGATGGTGATGCCGCGCTCGCGCTCCAGCGCCAGCGAATCCAAAAACTGGTGGCGCATGTCGCGGGAGGCGACGGTGTGCGTGACCTCGATCAGACGGTCTGCAAGCGTCGACTTCCCATGATCGATATGGGCGACAATGCAAAAATTTCTTATGTTTTCCTGTTTCATGACAGCTCCCCTGCAGACGATTTTTCGGACACGCCAAATAACGGGGTCAGGGGACTGCGTCCCCTGCGGGGTGTGGGGCGGAGCCCCACGGCTTTATTTTCAGGTTGTCGGCACACTGAAAACCAAAAAAGGGGCCGTTAAGAGCCCCCCTAAGTTAACCTGAAGTTAAACGGTCAAGTCAAACGGTTACACATAACGTTCGAGTAAATGCACGACATCGGACAGGTTTCGTCACCCCAGTCGATCGAGCGTCTCCAGAAGCGTTCGGGGCTCGAAGGGCTTGACGATAAAAGCGTCCACGCCCGTTTCTCTGGCCTTCATAGCCACAGGAAGCGTCGCATGGGCGCTGATCAGTAAAATCCTCACGTCGGGCAGAAGCGCTCGTATTCTGTTGATCGTCTCCAGGCCATCCATGCGGGGCATGTAAAAATCGACCGTTACAATCTCCGGCATCGAATCCGCAGGCAGCTTCGCTATCGCCTCCAGAGCATCCGGCCCGTTTCCTGCGGTCCCCACAATCCTGTGTCCGGCGTCCTTCAGAATCGCGCACAGCATGTCCACTATGAAATCGGCGTCGTCGAGGATAAATACTCTTTTAGGCACGGCGTTCTCTCCTGCGGCTCATGAACAGAGCGGCCCTTACTGCTGTCCGGTCTCTCCCGAAAGAAGAATTTTTTTGAGGGCTTCAATATAGGCTTTCTGGTTCTCCACGTCCCTGACGAGCGTCTCCAGTCGGGCCTCCTCCGCCCTGACGATGGAGTTCAGCTTCGCCTCGAAGCTGTTGGTGGCCTTTCTGATGCTTTCGACGTCCGCTTTGAGCGCGTCAAGATCGATCGTCGTTCCCTTTTCCACCTCCAGAAGACGGGAGTCGAAGACGGCCATATCCGCTCTGAGCGCCTGTCCTTCCGCGGCAATTCTGTTCCCCATCAGAGTCCACACGATGTTGAACAAAATAACCAGCAGAATCACGACACCTATGGTGAATTTACCCGTTGGGGTCCTGGCCTTTTCCGTCACCACTTTCACCGCTTCGTCGAACTTTTCCTTTCCAGTCTTCTCCCTGCTGCTCATCCGTAGCACTCCGATCCTTTTAGCGTACTTATACTTGGTAATAGCTACCAAATACTTCCGCATAGTATATCTTCAGGCCATACAGCCCGAAGTTAAAGCTGGATCTCGCAAAGCTCGAAGAAAGATTC
>JAISSA010000262.1 GCA_031273365.1 Synergistaceae bacterium | reverse complement strand
TCGAGCCGAACGTGCATGGAGGTTCCCTTGGGATTATCCGTAGGGCGACCGACTTTTCTCTTGCCGGACACAATGTGACACCTCGTTATAGAGCCTGTCCTGATGCTATCATATCAATTCAACAGCGTCAGTCAAGGCTGAGTTTTTAAAATTGATCGTCTAAACTGTGACGGTTGCCTCGGGCTGAGAGGGGCGCAGCGGAGGGGACGAGCGAAGGAGAAGCCCCCTCTCGATCTTTGCCTGAAGCAACGGTACAGTCCTGTTCTGCAATGAACCAGCTTTCCTGACTGCGGGCGGCCGGGCTGGACCCGGACGGGCCTGAACGGTTACGGTGCGGATTTATACGGCGTGACTGTCGATGAAGACCCCATTTTCGACATGAGAATTTTTGGGAAGTTTTGTTTTTCCGGCGATGCGTGCCCAGGAGGCGATCAGCGAAACGCCGTCGGTGCGGCACTGCGGGGACGCGAAGCGGTCGCCGCCGATCTCCGCGTCGTCCATGATGTGGGAGTTGGGGCCGACGATCGCCCTGCGGACCTTCGCGTTTTTCCCGACGTAGACGTTGGGCATGAGGACCGAGTCGACGACCTCCGCGCCCTCCTCGACGACGACCGAGTCGGACAGGATGGAATGCTCCACCTTTCCGAGGATGACCTGCAGGCCGGAAAGAATGCTGTGGCTGATCGTGCCTGTCCCCCTGACGAAGCAGCAGGGCCGGGCGGCGGAAGAGGGAAGCGCGTCGTTGCCCTGAAGGATGAACGGATCGCGCAGAAGGTCCATGTGGGACTCCCACAGGTCCTCCGCCGTCTCCGGGTCCCGCCAGTAGCCCTCGTGCCGATAAGCGTAGAGCTTTTGTCCGGACGCGAGCAGGGTCGGGACGGCCGCGTCGAAGTTTTTCCGCGCGGCGTCGCGTTCGCCCGCGTCCAGAAATCCTGAGAACGCGTCCCGGCTGAAAATCTGGACGCCCATCGACGCGAGGTCGTGTCCGGCCTCCCCGGCGTCGCCCCGGGTGGCCGGCAGGCCGGCGCTGGACGCATGGGGCCCGGCCGAATGCCTGAAGGCGACAATCGCCCCCCGTTCGTCGGTGGTGACGGTTCCGTGTCGGCCTGCGTCGGGACAGATCGGGGCGGAGGCGACCGTCACGTCGGCGCCGCTTCTTTTGTGGGCGTCGAGCATCTTCGAGTAGTCCATCCTGTAGATTTGATCGCCGGGGAGCAGGCAGACGTATTTCGGGTCGAACCGCTCGATGAAACCGGTGCTCCGAAGCGCGTCGACAAGGTTTCCACAGGCGGCTTCATCTTTTTTGGGAGAAAGCATGAAGACGCCGCCGCCGTCCACGTCAGGACGCCACGCCCGGCCGTCTCCGATGCAGGAGGCCAGCCTGACGCACGCGTGCTGTGAGAGGACGCCAACCACGTCGATGCCCGAATGGGTGCAGTTGCTGAGGGAAAAATCGATGATGCGGTGATTGCCGCCGTAAAAAACCGTCACTTTGGACAGGCGATCCGTCAAAGCACCAAGCCCCGCACCCCGTTCATCGGCGAGAATTATTGCGATGAATTCTCTTCTCATTTAAATGCATCTCCTCAGGAATTGTTCGCATTTATCATGCAACATAAAAAGATCGCAAAATACACCTCATTTGGTTCATATTTCTTTCACGTTAAGAAAATAAATGCGCGCAATTTTCTTAAAGTCGGATATCATCAGCGTTTTAGAAGAACAGAATACGAAGCTGCAGGCCCAAAATCCGTGGATATACGGAGCGTATTGGCGGAACGGAGAAAGTTCGGCTGTTTTGCCGGATCGCTTTTGCGGATCGCTTTTGCTATTGACAGAGACGGGCCGGGGCGATATATTCTGCAAATCATATTGAATAAATAGCATATGAAGAGGGCGTATCGATGGTGGTTGCGGTGACGGTTGTATTCAGGACGATTGCAGGAACGAACTGCGCGAGGATGTGTATGCACGACGGATCTCCGCCTCGGGTGACCGGCGTGTAGTTTGCGCATTTTCATCCGGTGGGGGGATCCCGTTTTTTCGGGGTCCTTTTTTTTTGTTGAAAAATTTTGTGGAAAAATTAAGGAGGGGTATTGCTATGGGTATTCAGGACAATCTAAATATTCGCAGGCTGACGAACGCGATTCTGGAAAGTTACCGGGAAGAGGAGCGCATCATCAAAGTCGAGGCGAAGAATCAAATCAGCGACACCGTCGTGGCCAAACTGATCGAAAACCTGCGAGACCTGATTTTCGCCGGTTTTTTCAGCAAGAGGCAGCTGAAGAAGGACTCGATGGAGTACTATCTGGGGGAACTGCTGGAGGGACTGATCCATAACCTTAAAAAACAGATCGCGCACGCGCTGCTCAACGTCAGAAGCGAGGAGGCGGGAATCGAAGAGGAGGCCGAACGGATCGCCTGCGCCTTTCTGGGCCGGATTCCGGACCTGCGCCGCATCCTCGCGACGGACGTCGAGGCCTTCTATGACGGGGATCCCGCCGCCTTCAGCACGGACGAAATCATCATGTCCTACCCCGGGCTTTACGCCGTCATGGTGTACCGGGCGGCGCACGAGCTGCACCTGCTCGGGGTGCCGCTGATTCCCCGAATGATGACCGAGCACGCCCACAGCCGGACGGGAATCGACATCCACCCGGGCGCGATCATCGGGCACCATTTCTTCGTGGACCACGGGACGGGCATCGTCGTCGGGGAGACGACCGTGATCGGCAACCACGTCAAAATCTACCAGGGCGTGACGCTCGGCGCTCTTTCCACGCGGGGCGGTCAGGCGCTGAGGGGCATGAAGCGCCATCCCACGATAGAGGACCACGTCACGATCTACTCCGGGACCTCCATTTTCGGCGGCGCGACCGTCATTGGCGAGGGCGTTGTGATCGGCTCCAACGCTTTTATCATAAAGAGCGTTCCGGAAAAAACGCGCGTCAGCGTAAGGAACCCGGAGCTGCAATTCGGAGAAGACGTACAGGTGCGCAGGGTGGAGTTCGCTCAGGAAGAATTTCTGGACTACGTGATCTGACGCCCCTTCTGAGGAAAATGGCCATTGGCAGCTGTCGAAAAAAGTCCGAAAACAGGGGACACCTGACATTGCTTTCTTTACGTGCCAGAGCAACCGGGCTCGTGTCCCTGGGCTTCGGCCCCGGTTCTCGCGCTCTTCGCCGCTTCCAGAAGCTTTCTGGCGTGCTCCTGCGCCTCGGGGAGGTCGGGGTCGCCGGAGAGCATACGGGCCACCTCGCGGACGCGGTCTTCTCCCTCGACCCTCAGCAGGCGGGATTCTCCGTCGTTTTTTCGCACGACGAAGTGCTCGTCGCCAAGCGCGGCGATGGAGGCCTCGTGAGTGACCAGCAGCACCTGACACTTTCGCGAAAGTTCCTGCAGCTTCAGGCCCGAGAGCACGGCCGCCCTCCCCCCAAGCCCCGCCTCGACCTCATCGAACACGAGCGTCGGGGGCAGCCACTCGTCGGGCAGCGAGAGCTGGAGCGCCAGCAGCAGGCGGCTGAGCTCTCCGCCCGAGGCGATCCTGTCGACGCGCCCGCTCCGTCTGTTCGTGAAGAGCGTGAACTCGACGCTGTCGGCGCCGTCGCGCCGCAGACGGGGCAGCTCGACGAAGTTGATCGAAAAGCCGATCCCGTCCATCGCCAGGTCCCTGAACAGGGAGTTGACGCGCTCTTCCAGTTCCGCCGCGGCCCGTCGTCGCGTCTCCCGAACGGAGAGCGCCAGATGACTGGCCTGCCGGCGCAGCTCGCGCGCCTCCCGCGTGAGCTCCTCCAGGCGATCGTAACTCTCCTCCAGCCAGGACAGCCCCTCCGTGACGCCCGCGCACCAGACGAGCAGCTCCTCCTCGCGCTTTGCGCCGACCATACGCCGCAGCCTGCGCAGCGCACCCAGACGCCCCTCCAGCTCCTCGATTTCCCGCGACAGCGTATCGGGCGAGCGCCCGTTCCGTCGACGAAAGATCTCCGCGAGATCCTGCAAATTCTGCATCCCTTCCCCCAGCAGGCGCGCGCACTTCTCCGCTTCCCCGTCGGAATCGCACCCCAATGGTGTGCACCCGGCGGGTGTGCGCCCCTGGGGCATACATTCGATCAGGGTTCCGCAGACGTTGTTCAGCTCGTCCAGAAGCCCCTGCCCGGAAAGTCCTCCGGTCAGGCGGTCCAGGTTTTGGGAGAATTTCGCCGACGCGGCGAAATGGCGGGAAAGTTCGTCGATCTCCCGCTCCAGAGCGGCCTCCAGCCCCTTCGTGGGGTTGACCTTTTTGATCAGCGGCATGGCCTCGGCGGCGTTGGCGTATTTTTGTTCGATCTCCGCGCGACGGTCGCCGATCTCCTTCAGCTCCCGCTCCTTCTGTCGCGCCCGGCCAAAGACCTCCCGAAGCTCCCTCAGAAGGGCGGCCACCCCCGTACCGCCGCAGGAGTCCACCATGGCGAGCTGTCGGTCGGCATCCAGCAGCTCCATCTGGGCAAACTGGCTCTGGATGTGGATCAGGCGGCTGACGGAGGCGGAGTAGAGGTTGAGGGGGACCACGGCCCCCTGAAGGGACGCGCGTCCACGCCCGCTGCGGGAGAGTGCGCGTTTTGCGAAAAAGGCCCCCTCGACGGGCTGCAGCTCTTCGTCGAGG
>JAISSA010000056.1 GCA_031273365.1 Synergistaceae bacterium | reverse complement strand
GTGGACTGTCATATAAGACCTCATATCGTCTGCAAAACGATAAGGGGCAGGCAGGTTGAAGCAGGAAAGAATAGCTTTTATATAACTTTTATGAGTTAATATTAGTTATTTTGTATCGGTGAGGATTACCGGGAGTCTTACCCTCCCAGACCGGCCAGCGCTCCCAAAGACTGGAAGCCCGACTGGACGGTGAACGCGCTGTTCCTTTCTTCCTGGATGGGAATGCCGGGCGTGGACGTGGACGCCATGACGCGAGGCGCGAGAGGCGCGCCAAAAGGCAGGGAACCCGCCCAGGATTCAGAACCGTCCGGCGGCAAATCGAAGGGCAAACGAGGTGGCCCCGGTTTCCGTCTGCCTGTTCCGAACGTGCGGTTCTGAGGTAGAAGTCCTGGCGTATATATTTATTAACGGGGTCTGACTTGTCCCCTGACCCCGATAATTTCCCCAACAAAAAGGAGAGGATCGTCTGATGTCGCGTAAAATTTTCCGTAAAATCGTTCTGACAATTTTTATCGCACTGATGCTCGCGCTGCCCGCGCTGGCGGCGAAGCCCCGGCCCGAAACCTCCGTTCACCTGCAAAAAATTTCCTCCACTCTGGAGTTTTACGAGGCGCTGGGGTCGGACAGGACCCTTGTTTTCGAGCCGGGGCAGTACAACCTGACGAACCTGGACATACCCTCCAAATATTTCGACAAGTCCAGGGACGGCTCGGACGCAAAGCTTTTCTGGGACGAGGTATTCGACGGGTACGAGCTGCGGATCAAAGGCATGAAAAACCTCACCCTGCGCGGAACCCCGACGCCGGAGGGCGGAACCACGACCGACCTGATCGTGAACCCGCGATACGCCTTCGTCATCCATTTCGAGGACTGCGAGAACATCCGCATCGAGTCCATCGTGGCCGGGCACTCCGAGGACGGCGAGTGTCAGGGCGGCGTCTACCGGTTCACCAACTGCACCGGCGTGACGCTGGACAGGGCCGAAATGTACGGCTCCGGCACGGAGGGCCTGAAACTGGACAACGCCCGCGACGTTTCCGTGACCTTCTCCACGATCTTCGACTGCACCTATGACATCATGACCGTCGAGGGCGGAGGGAACATCGCGTTCGAAAACTGCAAATTCACCGGCAACCGGGAGTTCGACCTGGTGAACGTCGCGGGGGTAAACGGCCTGACCTTCGACAACTGCGTTTTCAGCGGCAACCGTGGGGGAAAGATGTTCGTGACGGACGCCGGCTCGAAAAACGTCCTCGTCCGGAATTCCAGGTTCGAGGGCAACAGCATGGAAGAGCCCATAGCCAACGCCCGCAACGTGGCCTTCACAAACTGCGAGTTTGATTGAAAACGATAAAAAATATTTTGGGTTTTGTTGCCGGTGGTTCTGTACGGCTTTTACGGCGAACGGCGAGGGCTACGGGCTGCCCCTCGCCGGGTATAAGGAATCTCAATTCTTATGAGTCGAAGTCATAAAAGCCTGGATTTTATCTACGGGCAAATCGGCGCTTTCGGCTATGACGTCAGGCGCTATGCCTCTGGCGAGCAATTTTCTCGCCATTTTTCTCGCCATCTCTTCTTTCCCTTTTTCAATGCCCTTCTCAATGCCCTTTGCAATGCCCTTTGCAATGCCCTTTGCAATGCCCTTCTCAATGCCCTTCTCAATGCCCTTTGCAATGCCTTTCTCAATGCCCTTCTCTGTATAATATTCCTCGGCAATGGAAATGTACACGACTTTTCCCTCCTTATCCAGTTGTTCCTGGTATTCTCTGTACTGAACCCGCAGGCGTTTATCTTTCAGGTCCATAATTCGCTCAAGAAAGAGCATAAGGTCGCGCTTATCTTCCATGCTCCAGCCGCGTTCCGCGAGAAGCCCCACTACTTTGCGCAGATACGTATATTTCTGGAGTTCCTTTTTACTCCGCAACGCGCACTTCGCCGCATACAAAGCGAGGTCAATGGGGTTCTCGCTCTCCAAAAGCTCTTCATCGTTCAAATCTCTCAACACAAGCATATTGTACTCGTACGTGACTTTTGTTCCAAAGCGCTCCCACGCAAAGAATCTCGCTTCTTTCTTCGGGCGTTTGTCCGTGATGATCGCCAGTGCGACGGGAACCCTTTCGTAATGCGCAAAAATGAAACTTTCATAGCGATACATCCTGACGGTGAAATCCCCGCCTTTGGCCCGCTGGATCTCGATGTGGAAAAGGATCCACTCCACATCGCCGTCTTTGAGCGGAACCTCTATCACGTAGTCCGCAAAATGCGGACTCAGATGAATTGCAGGGTCTCCCGTATTCAGAATATCCCTGAACTCCTTATCCAGAAACCGCTGTTTCACGCTCGTATCGGCCACGGCGTACAACTCCGGAATCGCCCGTTTCAGCAGAGGGTAAAAGAAGCGGTCGATCAGATCCTTCCAAAGCCCGTCATGGTCGAAGTATTCCTGTTTCCCGGAATCGTTGTTTTTTGTCGCCGCCACGTCACCGGAAACATTTATCCCGGCTGTCACAGGCTTGCTCGCTGCAGATTTACCCATCATAAACTCACTCTCCCGTGATTTCATTATAAAGGATTTTATCGTTCTTCCTCCGGGAGATCAGGTCTTCAGGAAATATCTTAATTTTAAGTAAAGAGTAAAATAATCGGAGATCGTCGTCTTTGAAGAGGGCGACTGACCAGGGGAACGGGGCCTGAGCCCCACCGGAGATGGAGGGACAGAAAATGAAGAAAATTATTTGCATCCTGCTTGTGTGCGGGGTTGCCGCCGCGCTGATCCTCTTCGCGCCGCGCCTCATTCAGCGGCCCGCGCCCGACGCCTCCGTCGCGCCGGACGCTTCTTCGTCGGACACCGCAACGGACACCGCGCGGGCGGCGGTGATCGACGACTTCGTGGGGAAGGTCAGCGCGGATCAGGAAGGCGGCGAGATGCCGGCTTTCAGGGGGCTTGCCCTGGTCCGCAGCGACTCCCTCGGCACGGGCGCGGAGTCGTGGTCCAGCCTCGAACTCAACGAGGGGCAGTTCGTCATGGTGCAGGAGAACTCCAGCGTGCGCGTCGCGCGGCTGGCCGACGAGGCGAAAAGAGCGGAAATATTTGTGGCCGGCGGTAAGGTGTGGGTCAGCGTTTCACGGGCTTTGGCCGGGGATGAGACCTTCGAGGTCAGGACTCCCGGTTGCGCCCTGAGCGTCCGCGGTACGGTGTTCTCGGTGGAATGCGCGTCCGGAGGCAGCGTGTCCGGCACGCGGCTGGCGGTGTACAGGGGTACGGTGGAGATGCGCGCCCAGGACGCTGAGGGCAACCCGATACTGGACGCGGAAGGCCAGGAGGTCGCCTTTCAGGTATCGGAGGGCGCGGCGGAGGTCTCCGTCGAGAACGGAACGGTGACGCGTGCGGAACGGTCGGAGCTGACCTCCGAGGACCTGGCCCCGCTGTACGCCTCCGGCCCCGATGGTCCGGGAGGGCTTTTCAGGACGCTTCGCCAGCGCCTGGAGGAACTGGTGTGGGACGAAACGCGCCCCTTCGGATCGGGCCAGATATCCTCGACTTCGGAAGACCGGGGGCCCGCCGCCGGAAAATACGCTTTTACCCTGGATAAACCGGTTTACCTCCCCGGAGGGACGATCACGGTGGAGGTCTCCGGCGTGCCGGAGGAAATGTTGCCCTACAGACCCTGGGTCGGCCTGTACTCCACGGAGGCCGGGCACAGGGATTACATACGGTGGGCGTACGTGACGGAATCCGACAGCGTCAGGCTGGACGCCCCGACGGAGCCCGGCGGGTACGAGGCGAGGGCCTACGCGAAAAATGACGTCTACACCGACTCGAACGTGGTGGGGACGGTGAAGTTTTCCGTGGGAGGAAACTCCGAAGGCGCATATCGGTTTACCCTGGACAAATCGAGCTATCTCCCCGGAGGGACGATCACGGTGGAGGTCTCCGGCGTGCCGGAGGAAGTGTTGCCCGACAGACCCTGGGTCGGCCTGTACTCCCCGGAGGCCGGGCACAGGGATTACATACGGTGGGCGTACGTGACGGAATCCGACAGCGTCAGGCTGGACGCCCCGACGGAGCCCGGCGAATACGAGGCGAGGGCTTACGCGAAGAATAACGTCTACACCGACTCGAACGTGGTGGGGACGGTGAAGTTTTCCGTGGGAGGGAACTCCGAAGGCGCGTATCGATTTACCCTGGACAAGTCGAGCTACGCCCCCGAAGAACCGATCACGGTGGAGGTCTCCGGCGTGCTGGAGGAAATGTTGCCCGACAGGCCCTGGGTCGGCCTGTACTCCACGGAGGCCGGACACAGGGATTACATACGGTGGAGCTACATAACGACATCCGCCGGCAGCGTCAGGCTGAACGCCCCGACGGAGCCCGGCGAATACGAGGCGAGGGCCTACGCGAAAAATGACGTCTACATCGACTCGAACGTGGTGGGGACGGTACGGTTCAGCGTCCGTCAGGAGTGAAAAACAGGAGTGAAAAATGCTGGCGTGGCTGATGGTTGGGCACCTGGTCGGGGATTTTCTGTTTCAGAACAGGTGGATGGCGGAGAACAAGAGCAAAAAGCTCCTGCCTCTGCTGACGCATTCGGCGGTGTACGCCGGCGCGGTGTGGCTGGCCTCCCTGCCCTGCGGGGGGCTGGGCCTTTGGAGCGGGCTGCTGGTGTTCGCCTCCCACGCCGCGCTGGACGACCGCAGGTTTGTGACGTGGTGGTGCGCGCGCGTCACGGGAGGGATTTCCCTGCCTTTTCTTGTGATCGTTACGGATCAGGCGTGGCACACGGTTTTTCTCGCCCTGGCCTGCGCGCTCGAAAAAAAATTTTAGAGCAGGCGCTTTTTTGCTCGAAGTTTTTGCCGTCGATCACGAACGTCTGGCTTCTTTTTCAGGTTCACGATTACGCAAATCGCTATAGGGAGGGAGCCTCATGCCTCTGCCGAGTGTGGAAACGCTGTTGGACATCGGTATTGCCCTGTCGAAGGAGAAGGACGTCAACAGGCTGCTGGAAACCATATTGGACGCCGCGATGGACATCACCCGCTGCGACGGCGGCACGCTGTACGTATTGAAAGACGGGGCGCTGCATTTCAGGATACTCATCACAAAGTCGTTCGGCCTGCGCAGGGGCGTGGACGGCAAAGCGGTGGAGCTGCCGCCCGTGCCTCTGTCGCGCCTCAACGTCAGCAGCCGCGCGGCGCTGGACAAAATGCCCGTCAACGTGACGGACGTGTACGCCAGCGGGGACTTCGACTTCTCCGGCACAAAAAAATACGACGCCATGACGGGCTATAAAACCATTTCCATGCTGACCGTGCCCATGGAGGACGACAACGGCGACGTCATCGGCGTGGCGCAGCTCCTCAACGCCCAGGACGCCGGAGGAAATGTGATCCCCTTCGACCCGGAATACGAGCGCGTGCTTCTCTCGCTGGCGTCGCAGGCGGCCATTTGCCTCACGAACCTGAATTACGCCGCCGAGGTGACGGAGCTGCTCAATTCCTTCGTCCGCGTCATGTCCGCCGCCAT
>JAISSA010000295.1 GCA_031273365.1 Synergistaceae bacterium | reverse complement strand
GCCGCGCGACAAAACGAAAGGTGTTTTTCTTGCATCCCTGCACATAATTAGGATAACTTTATTAAAGCACTTTATCTCGATATTAGGAGGGACAGAAGGTGAAAGAAAAGGTTCAAAGCACCGGCAGGTTTTTGAGCGGAATGGTGATGCCCAACATCGGCGCGTTCATAGCGTGGGGACTGATTACCGCGTTCTTCATTCCTACAGGCTGGATCCCGAACGAAACAATCGCCGTCATGGTGGGCCCGATGCTGAAGTATTTGCTTCCGCTGCTGATCGGCTACACCGGCGGCAAAATCGTCGGCGACACGCGGGGCGCCGTCGTCGGAGCAATCGCCACTACGGGCATCATCATCGGCGCGGACATTCCGATGTTCTTCGGCGCAATGATCGCCGGACCGATCGGCGGCCTGTGCATCAGGTACTTCGACAGGTCCGTGGAGGGCAAAATCCCGGCCGGGTTCGAAATGCTCGTGAACAACTTCTCTTCGGGCATCGTCGGGGGACTGCTCGCCATCGCGTGTTACCTCGGCATCAGCCCGCTCTGCGTGGCGATAACGAACCTGCTGGCGGCGGGCGTCGGGGTGCTCGTGACCCACGGGCTTCTCCCGACCGTCGGCCTCCTCGTGGAGCCCGCGAAGGTGCTGTTCCTGAACAACGCCATCAATCACGGCATCTTCACTCCGATGGGCATCGAGCAGACGGCGGAAATAGGCAAATCGCTGTTCTTCATGATCGAGTCGAACCCGGGGCCGGGCGCGGGCCTTCTGCTCGCCTACTGCCTTACGGGAAAAGGCACGGCAAAAAGCAGCGCGCCGGGCGCCTTCATTATCCACTTCTTCGGCGGCATACACGAGTTGTATTTCCCCTACGTGCTCATGAATCCGATCCTGATCGTCGCGACCATGGCGGGCAATATCGCGAGCATCTTCGTCCTGCAGACTCTCGGGGGCGGACTGATCGCGGCGGCGTCGCCCGGAAGCATTTTCGCGGAGCTGATGATGACCCCGAAGGGCGGCTACGCGGCGAATCTCCTGGCCATATTCCTGTCCATGGGGGTCACCTTCCTGCTGTCGGTGGTGCTGCTCAGGATATTCGGCAAAGACGCGGACCTGGAAGAGAGCCAGGCCAGGGTGAAGGCGATGAAAGCTGAGGCGAAGGGAACGAGCGCGCCCGCCGCCCTGAATATGGGCAGCGTGAGGAAGATCGTGTTTGCGTGCGACGCGGGAATGGGCTCGAGCGCGATGGGAGCGACAACGCTGAAAAAGAAATTCAAAGACGCCGGCATAGAGGATATCGAGATCTCCCACTCGCCGGTAAGCGAGGTGCCGCAGGACGTCGAGGTCATCATAACCCACGAGGAACTGAAGAACCGCGCCGGAAGCGCCGTGCCCACGGCACGCGTCGTCGCGATCAAAAACTTCATGGGCGCGCCGGAATACGACGCGCTGGTGCAGGAAATCCAGAACGCGCGCGGAAAAAATTAATTAAAATTCGGTACGCAATCGCGAGGAGGGCCAATGAAACAGTTCACCTACACGATCAGGGATAAAGACGGCGTGCACGCGAGGCCCGCCGGGGTGCTCGTCAAAGCGATGCAGGGCTTCGAGAGCAAAGTCACGTTTCAAGCGGGAGAGAAGAGCTGCGACGGCAAAAAATTGTTCGCTCTCATGGCAATGGGAATCCGCCAGGGCTCGGACCTGATCGTCACCGCCGAGGGCGTCGACGAGGAGGCCGCGGCGCTCGCGGCGCAGACCATCCTGGAGCAGAGCCTGTAGTTTGTTCACGATACCTCCCAGACAGGGCCTGCTGCTGACCGCCCTGACAGACGCGGACGAAGCGGTTCCCGTGTCCGCGCTGTCGGAGCGCCTCGGCGTCTCCAAACGAACGGTCATGCGGGAACTCGGCAACGTCGATTTGCTGCTCGCGCCCTATGGGATTCGTATCACGACGGAACCGGGGAAGGGCGTCGGGCTCGAGGGAAGCGAAGAGGACCTCGAACGGTTCCGCGAAGACTTCAGACCGGCGGCGGACGTCCCGGCAGGCAGGGACGAACGCCGCCTGTTCCTGGCCCTCGATATACTCACGAACCCGGAACAGCAGAAGCTTTTCGTGTGGTCGAACCGTTTTCTCGTGAGCGACGCCACGGTCAGCCACGATCTCGACGCGGTGGAGCCTCTGTTCCGCAGGTTCGGCCTGAAGCTGACCAGAAAGCCCGGCTACGGCGTATCGTCGGAGGGCTCCGAGACCCTGTTCCGCAGCGCGATCTGTTACGTGCTGTCGAAACTCGAACGCAGCGGCGCGGGGAAAATCAGCTACCCTCCGGCTGACGTGCGATCGGGGGTGCGCGAGATCATAGCCGGCGTCCGGCACAGCTACCTGGCCCGCATGACGAGCGAGTCCGCGGAAACGTTCTCCCTCTACCTGTCCGTGATGATCCAGCGCGTACGGGAAGAACGCGAAATCGCGCGGCCCGAAAATCCTCCGGGGGCGTCCTATCTCGCCGTGGCGGGCATGTTGTCGGACCTGATACAGAAACGCTTCGACATCCGAATCTCCGAAGCGGAGCGGAGCGGGATCGCCGTCTGCCTCACGGCCGGGCGCGTCAACGCCGACGCCCGGGAAGTTTACGCCGACGCCGATTTCGACGGGGGCTCCGACAAAAAAACTTTTCTGAACATCGTTTACAGAATGATCGAGAACTTCGACTCCCCGTACACGGACCTGCTCAAGCACGACGACCAGCTGGCAGAGGGCCTCTGCGCCCACCTGAAGACGCTCTTCGTCAGACTGGCCAACTCCATGGAGATGGAGGACCCCCTGTACGACCAGATCACGCGGGACTATCCCGAAATACTGGAGAAAAGCAGACGCGCGGCGTCCGTGCTCAGCGAATTCTACGACTATATTCCCGAAAGCGAGATCGGCTATTTCGCGACGCATTTCGGGGCCGCCCTGCTGCGTCTGGAGGAAAACAGGGCGCGCCGCAAAAAAATCCGGATCGGCCTGATGTGCGAGAACGGCATCGGAACGTCCTATTTGATGCTCTCGCAGGTGAAACGGCATTTTTCCCAGCTTGCCGACGCGGAGATATGCCTCGGCGAAAACGGCGATACCGACAAATTCGACCTCGTTCTCTCGTCCATTCCCGCATCGGGCCGCGCGAATGAAAAAGACGAGCGGTTCATCTTCGTCAGCCCGATCCTCACCGACGACGACATCGCCGCCGTCGCGAAGGCCATCAGGAACATGCCGGCCGTCGGTTCGGCCGGGGCGAAGACGGGGCACGACTCGCCGCTCGGCATCGCCGAGGCCGCAATGACGATCTGCAGGGACGTGACCGGGCTTTTGGAAAATTTCGGCGTCGTCAGGGTGGCGGAAACCGACTCGCTCGACGACATCATGAAAACCGCCGGCTATCTGTTCGGGAAAAGCGAGAAAAAAGGGCGGCGTATCTATCGGAACCTCAGGGCGAGGGAGGCGCTGACGTCGCAGGTCATACCGGAACTCGGCATCGCGCTGCTGCACGCGAGGACCGAGGCGGTGGAGGGGCCTCTCCTCTCGATCGCCGTCGCCGAGGGCGGCGCGTTCCAAAAGGAGGAGATGAAGGGGATTCGCGCGTGCGTTCTCATGCTGCTTCCCAAATCCGCGTCCGTCGAGCGCGGCGAACTGCTCGGGCGCATCAGCGGGGCGCTTGTCGACAACCCCGCCTTTTTGTCCGCGGTGCAGAACGGGGACAGGGAAACGTCGTATAAAGAGGTCGAAAAGATGGCGGAAGACTATCTGGCAGGAATGCTTCAGCGACTGGTCGGGCCGTGACCGCCCGCGCCGCATTTTTTATTAGTTTTTATTAATTTTTTATTATGGAGATGCTGTCATGGAAATATTGAAGAAAAGCAACATCGTGATCGGACTTCCGTCCGAGGGGCACGAGGACGCGATCCTGCGCGCGGGCAGAATGCTGGTCGAAGACGGCTACGTCACCGGGCGCTACGTCGAAGGGATGATCGCCCGCGACCGCTCGTTCTCCACCGCCATCGGCAACCTTATCGCCATCCCGCACGGGGAGAAGGAGTATAAAGACGAAATCCTGAAAACGGGCATCGTGGTTGCGACTTACCCGGACGGCATCCAATGGGGCGAGAACACGGTCAGGCTCGTCGTGGGAATCGCCGCCAGGGGCGACGAGCACCTGGGCATCCTCAGCCGCATCGTCGAGGCGCTCGAAGACGAGAAGGCGGTGGAAAATCTGGTTGCCGACGGAGACGCGGACAAAATATACTCGCTCTTCACGGAAGGGGATCGGTGAGGATGATCGTCACGGTGACCCTCAATCCGACCCTCGACAAGACCGCCGACGTGGACCGGCTGAAGCCGGGCGGGCTGAACCGCCTCGAAAACATCACGTTCGACGCCGGCGGCAAAGGCGTCAACGTGTCGAAGGTCATCCGCGCGCTGGGGGGAGAGTCCGTAGCGACGGGGTTCCTCGGCGGCAGCAGCGGCAGGGAAATCGAGCGTATGCTCGAAAGCATGGGGATCGAAACGGATTTCGTGAAGATCGAGGGCAACACGAGGAGCAACCTGAAAGTGATCGACGGCGAATCGGCCATGACGGAGCTCAACGATCCGGGCGCTCCCGTCGCGGAGCGGGATTTGGCGCTCATGCGCGAGAAGCTCGAAAAATACGCGGCGTCCGGCGTGACGTTCGTCTTTGCCGGGAAACTGCCGCCCGGGGCGGACGCGAACACCTACGCCGGGATGATCGAAACGGTGAAGGCCAGGGGAGCGAAGGCCTTTCTCGACGCGGACGGAGAGCCGTTTCGCAGGGCGCTGAACAGCGCCGCAGCCGTTCCGGACTTCCTGAAGCCCAACATTTCGGAGCTGACGGAGTGCCTGGCCCTGAAGGAGGACCCCGACGTCCCGCGCGTCGCGGCTCTCTGCGCCGGGCTGATAAGGGAAAAAGGCATCGGAAAGATCGCGGTCTCCATGGGGTCCGACGGCGCGGTGTTCGTCGATGCATCGGGAGCGTTCAGGGCCCCGGGCCTGCGCGTGAAGGCGCATTCGGCGGCCGGCGCGGGAGACAGCATGGCCGCGGCGTTCGCGCTGTGCGAGGAAAGGGGAGCGCCGTTCGAGGAGGCGGCCCGCCTGTCGATGGCGGCATCGGCGGGCGCGGTGACGACCAAAGGCACGAAGGCGCCTTCTTTCGAGCTCGTCAGCGAACTGCTGGCCAGCGTCCGGCTGGAGAAAATTTAGAAAATCTGGAAGATCTGGAAGATCTGAAGATCGAAAGGAAAATACTGATGATCACAAAAGCGGTCAGGCTGTACGGGGCCGACGATTTGAGGCTGGAGGAGTTCGAACTGCCGGAAATCGCGGACGACGAGATTCTCGTGAAGGTGGTCAGCGACAGTATCTGCATGTCCACCTGGAAGCTGCTGAAACAGGGTAAAGCGCACAAGCGGTGCCCGCAGGACGTCGACGTGAATCCCGTCATTATCGGGCACGAATTCGCGGGGGAGATCGTGAAAGTCGGCTCGAAATGGGCGGGGGAGTTCAGGCCGGGCGAGAAATTCGCGCAGCAGCCCGCGCTGAATTACAAAGGAAGCCTCGCGTCGCCGGGCTATTCCTACCGGTACTGCGGAGGCGACGCGACCTACTGCATCATGCCTCACGAGGTCATGGAGCTCGGATGTCTGCTCCACTACGACGGGGAGAGCTACTTCGGGGCGTCGCTGGGGGAACCGATGTCCTGCATCGTCGGCGGGTACCATGCCAATTATCACACGAACAAAACGAACTACGAGCATTCGATGGGGGTCAGGCCTGGCGGGTCGGTGCTCATCCTCGGCGGGGCGGGGCCGATGGGGCTGGGGGCGATCGAATACCCGCTCGTCATCGACAAAAAGCCGGCGCGCATCGTCGTCACGGACGTGGACAACGCACGGCTCGCCCGCGCAAGGGAAGTCATCCCCCCCGCCTTCGCGGCCGGGAAGGGAGTGGAGCTGATCTTCGTCAACCCCCTCGAACAGGAGGACGAGTTCTCCTGCCTGATGAGTCTGACCGGCGGTAAAGGGTACGACGACGTCTTCGTCTACGCGCCGGTCAGGTCGCTCGCGGAGATGGGCGACAGGCTTCTCGCGTTCGACGGCTGCATGAATTTCTTCGCCGGGCCGTCCGACGGCGGGTTCAGGGCGGAGATCAACCTTTACAACTGCCATTATACCTCCACCCACATCATGGGGACGACGGGGGGCAACACGGACGATCTGAAGGAAGCGCTGTCCCTTTTCGCGAGCGGCGAGCTCCGCCCGGCCGTGATGGTCACGCACATCGGCGGGCTTGACAGCGCCATTTACGCCACTTCCAGTCTCCCGAACATTCCGGGGGGGTAACAATATAGTCATCGGATAGCTAAGTTTTCATTGTAATAGCTATCTAAAACGTCTATAAAAGCCCTCCATACCGAGTAATCGGTATGCAGCTCAAGGTGAAAGCCCTTGAGAT
>JAISSA010000291.1 GCA_031273365.1 Synergistaceae bacterium | reverse complement strand
CCCGACCTGGCGAAAGAGCCCGAGGTCGAGACCAGCAGGGCTTCCGGGGTGAACGCGCCCGGGCCTTTGCCGACGATTTTGATCGCTCTCGCCCTCGGCATCACCGCGTAGGAGGGGTTTTCGACGAAGTACAGGTTGACGGGGTGAGGGGCGTATTGGGGGATAACGTTGACGGGGCTGCCTGCGGCGTAGGCCTTTTCTTCGAGCACCAGGCCGTCCGCGAGCTCCATGTTCCAGTCCCTCAGAAGCCCGCCGAGGTTCGGGTACGGGCCTCCGTCCGGCCCGAGGAAGGCCGCCAGCTTTCCTCCCTTCGAAAGCCAGTCTCTCAGGGCGTCGGCTTCCTCACGGGAAAAATCCCGGGAAGGACCCGCCAGAACGATGATGTCCGCGTTCGGGTCCAGCCCGACTCCCGCGCCGACGTAGAGGTTTTCCACCAGACAGCCGTTGGAGGAAAAGAGGTTTTTCAGCGCGCCGGACGGGCGCTCGTTGTGTCCCACGGTAAAAGCGGCTCGCGGGGAAGCGCCGTTCTTTATCACGGACTTCATGGCGCTCATCAGCATCTGTTCCAGCTGGATTCCATGAACTTCCCGGATTCCATTAACTGTTTTGTCTCTGTAAACGAAAAGGTCGCCGTACCTGAGAAGGCGCACTCCGGATGGCCCCTCCACCAGAATGTCCGACGCCCCCGGCGCGTGGCCGAGCTGGCGATAATGGTTGACGAACGCCGGATTTTCCCATGGATCCACGTATCTCACGTCAATGCGGGGCGACAGCTTTTCGAGGCGGCGGAGCATTTCCCGAAGGACGGGCGGGAAGCTCTCCTCGTCCGAGATCACGCTGATTACAACGGAAAAGGAAGAACCGGAGGAAGAACCGGATGCGAAGAGCGACCTCACGGACTCGATCGCCGGAGGGGAGGGAGCGTAGAGCCTTTCCCCCGTCATGTCGAACCTCACGTCGAACCGTTGCCCCGCCAGCCACGCAAAAACGTTGACGAGCACGAAGAGGCACAGCGACAGGGCCAGGATGACGCGGCTCTGTCGCTCGAAAGCGGCGCTCAGGCGTTTTCTGTCGGGGGCCCGGGCGCTCAGGAACAGGAAGAGCGCGGTGACGCTCACGTAAAACACGACGTCCGCCGGGTCGAAAATGCCGTTGGCGAAGTGGATGAAACGACCGGTCGGCGACAGCGAGGAGAGCAGGGCGGCCGCCGTTCGGTCGCCGACGATGGCCCCCGCGCCGTTCAGGAGGTGCAGAGTCAAAAAAACCGCACAGGTCACGGTCGCCGCAGCGATTTGATTTTCGGAATGCACCGAAATCCACAGGCCGACGGCAACGAGAGATGAGGTCATCAGGACCATCCCCGTGAAACACCCGATGACCGCAAGAGGGTCGGAGACCCCGGAGGGCGAGGCCCCGAAGGCCGCCAGAATCAGGGGAAAAATCGCCGTAAGGCTCATGATGGCGACAAACACGGCCAGCGCGGCGAGAAACTTTCCGAACATGATGCCGGACAGAGCGGCGGGCGAGGTCAGCAGGAGCTCATCGGTCTTCATTTTGCGCTCCTCGGCGTACAGGCGCATGGTGAGGATGGGAACCATGAACATGATCGTCGGGAAAAACGACGAAAAAAATGCCCTGATATCCCCGTTCTGAGGGACGAGATTGGCCGCCAGAAAATACGCCCCGGCCAGGAACCAGAAGACAGCCGCGAAAACGTATCCGGACATGGTGGAAAAATAAAGCCTCAGTTCCTTTTTAAACGTTCCTCTAACCATGAGACGGTAAGACCTCAGGGCTCTGCCCTGGAACCCGCTCAGGGTCCTGGACCCCTGAGAACCCCGTTTATTGTTCATCGTTCATCCCGATGCTCCGTCAGATCCATAAAAATGTCCTCCAGTTTGTGCTCGCGGGAGCGCAGCGTCACGATGGAAAGCAGCTCCCGTTTTTCGGCGACCGCCGCGAAGACGGCGCATCGCAGCCCGGGATCGTCGGGCCGTTCTCCATCGAGGGCGATTTCAAAGCGGGTCGTGTTTTGGGAGGTGCGCTCTTCGCTCACGATGGCGCGCTTTCCGACGCGGTCCTCCAGAACCTCCCGCGCCAGGGCCGCAGGGCCAAGGATTTCGACCTCCACGGAGGCCGGGCCGCAATGTTCGCGCGCGATCCCTTCCGGGGACCCGTTCGCGACGATGCGTCCGCCGTGGAGAATCAAAATGCGGGAACAGATCGACGCAATCTCGCTCAGGATATGTGAGGACACGAGAAACGAGACGCTGCCCGACAGAGACGCGACGATCCGGCGGAACTCGACGGTCTGACCGGGGTCGAGGCCCGCGGTCGGTTCGTCGAGAATCATGAACTTCGGACTGCCGACCAGCGCCGCCGCGAACCCGACGCGCTGCCGAAGCCCTTTGGAGAGGTTTTTGATGGGGCGGCGGCCCATATCCGAAATGCACAGCGCCTCGGAGACCCTTTCCGCCTCCCCGCGGGCGCGGGTTCCGGAAAAACCGCGCAGGGAAGCGACGTAAAGAAGATGTTCCCGGACGGTCAGGTCAGGATAGAGCGGCGGGACCTCCGGCATATAGCCGATGTGTCTCCGTGCCGCGTGGGGGGCCTCGGCCATGTTCGTTCCGAACACGCGGACGCTGCCCTCCGTTGGCGCGAGGTATCCCGTCAGCATCCGCATGACGGTGGATTTCCCCGCGCCGTTCCGGCCGATGAGCCCGACGGCCTCGCCCTCTTTTATGAAGAAGCCGGCTTTGTGCACGGCCTCGGTCTGCCCGTATTTTTTCGATAAATTTATGGCCTCGAGCATCGTCCTTCACCCTGCGTATTCTGTATTTAACCCTGGCGGAACAGAGCCTTTTACGTTATGAAGACGTCGTTCCAATGATACAATAAAAAAACCTGAAATCGTCCGCGGAAATCCAAAAATTCGGGAAGTCGCCACAATAGGGGTATTAAAAATATGAAGGAGGAAGATGCACATATGAGCAACAATTGGACGAAGAGTTTCAGCGAGGCCGCCCGGAGGACGAGGCCGTCTCCGGTAAGAGAGCTTCTCAAGGTCATCAGGCAGCCCGGGATGATTTCCTTTGCCGGCGGGATGCCCGCCCCGGAGGTATTCCCCGTCGAGCAGTTCGCGGAAGGGGCGGAACTGCTTCGAACGAAGGCGGACCTTCTGCTGCAGTACGGCACCACCGAGGGATACAACCCCCTGCGCGAGTTTCTGGCAAAATGGACCGCTCCGCGGCTGGGCCGCGAGGTTTCTCTGGACGAGATGCTTCTGACGACGGGCTCGCAGCAGGCTCTGGACCTGTTCGCGTGGGCCATGGTCGACCAGGGCGACGTCGTGATCACGGAGGACCCGACGTACATGGCCGCGATCAACACCTTCTCCAACCATGGCGCGGAGTTTGCGTCCGTCCCCGTGGACGGGGAAGGGATGGTCGTCGCCAACCTGCCCGCGCTGATCGAGAAGCTGCGGAAAGACGGCAAAAAGGTCAAATTCATCTACACCATCGTCAACTTCCAGAACCCCGCCGGCTCCACGATGTCCGAGCCCCGGAGGAAGGAGCTGGCCGCCGTCGCGGCGCGCTACGACCTGACGATCTTCGAGGACGACCCTTATGGATACGTGCGCTTCGACGGACAGCACCTGCCTTCCATTTTTTCCTTCGACGGGGCGGACAACACGATCTACGCGGGGTCTTTTTCCAAGATTCTTTCGCCCGGCGTGCGCATCGGGTGGGTCAGCGGCGCGAAGGAGATCATTCGGCAGATGACCGTGTTCAAACAGACGACCGACCTCTGTTCGAGCCCCATCACGCAAATCCTGACGCACGAATACTGTAGAAAGGGCTACCTGGACTCGCACCTGCCCAACATTGTCGCCAACTATCGAGTCAAGCGCGACGCGATGGAACAGAGCTTCAAAAAGCACCTCGCCCCTCTCGGCGTCACCTGGGTAAAGCCGGAAGGCGGATTTTTCTACTGGCTCGACACGGGCAGGATCGACAGCAACGACCTGGCCCGCCGCGCGCTGGAAAAGAAGGTGGCCATTCTGCCCGGCGCGCCGTTTTGCATCAACCCGGAGGCCGGCGTCCACGCGTCCCGGATCAACTACACCTACAGCCAGCCCGACGTCATCGAGGAGGGAGTCACCCGCCTCGCCCAGGCCGTCGAGGAGATGAAAATCCCCGCGAAATAGGCTTTTATTTTTTTTAAAGCCACTCGTTGCGGCCGTCGGCGTGAATGCGGACCGCGAGGTCGACGGGCCGTTTCCCTTCCAGTATGTGAGGCAGGAGCGCGACGTAAAAGGGGTGAATACCCGGAAGTGTCGCGCTTTTTTCGATGTCGGCCCACATGAGTTCTCCTTCGTCCGACGCGCGAGGCTCTCCCTCGAAGTCGCGGCAGACGAAGTAGTGGGAAACGAACTCCATGGCGACGCCGTCCCTCCAGGCGTGGAGGATTCCGGCGAACTCCACGCTCTTCAGGGCGCAGCCCGTTTCCTCCAGCATCTCGCGAACGCAGGCCGCTCTCAGGCTTTCGCCCCGTTTCTTGCGCCCGCCGGGGATGGTGATCTCTCCTTTGTAGGGTTCGTTGGCTCTTTTGATCAGCAGGATTTTATGATCCTTCATCAGAAAACAGAACACGATCAGCGCGGTGTAAGCATAGTCTTCCCAGGGTTCGGAACTCATATCACACAATCCTTTCTGAATTGAAGATTCA
>JAISSA010000236.1 GCA_031273365.1 Synergistaceae bacterium | reverse complement strand
CATCGTGATGCCCGAGGCCGTCGTCGCGTCGTTCGCGCAGGTGACGCTGCACCGGCAGACGGCCGGGCGTGCCGGCAGGACGGTGACGATGGTCACGGTGAAGCCGCCTCGCCCGCCCGCCGTGCTCGATGCGCTGGCGAAGGCCCTGCGGAGGGGGCTGGGCTGTGGATCACACGTGGAGCAGGACCGTATCGTCCTGCAGGGAGATATTTCCGACCGGGCGCAGGACTGGTTCCTCAAAAAAGGCGCCCGCAAAGTCATCAGTGGGAATTAGGGAGGAATTCCAAAATGGAGCAGACATTCTCTCCGCCGTTCTGGCACCCCGCACATGCCGGGGCTTTCATCCTCGACTGGGACGGCGTGCTGGCCGACACCCGGCTGGATTTCAGCGCACTGCGCCGGAAGTACTTCGGAGAAAAAATCGTTCCCCTGACGGAGGCCGCCGCGCTGTTGCCGGAGCCGACCCGCAGCGAGGCAGGGGCGGAAATTCGCAGAATCGAGATGGAGGGCGCGGACAGAGCCGTCCCGGTCGAGGGCGCGAAGGATCTCCTCTCGTGGCTGGGGGACGCGGGCAGGCCGTGGGCGGTGGCGTCGAGAAACTGCCGCGACGCCATCCTGCTCGCGGCGGAGCGGTGCGGCATCACGCTGCCGCCCGTCCTTCTCAGCCGGGAAGATCCCCACGTCAAGCCCGCGCCCGAGGCCCTCGCGCTGGCGGCAAAAAAAATGAAGGTCCCCCTCGCCGACTGCGTCATGGTGGGCGATTTTATCTACGACCTTCTGGGAGCGCGCCGCGCCGCCATTCGCGCCGTGCTGGTGCAGCGGGAAAAGATGGAATGGACTCATCTGGCGGACGTCGCCTGGCCCACGGTGAGAGAGTTCGTGGAATCTCTCGTCCATCCCTCGCCTTTGATCCCCTGGGAGTACCACGACCTGGCGGAAAAACACGGAACGGAACATCTCGAGGCGGCCGCCCGAAACGTGTACCGACTGAACGGCGCGGACGGGACCTTCCGGCGGGCTCTGGCGCTTGCCGGGCTTGGGGCGTTGCGTTTCGCCGTCTCCGAGGACGCGAAACTCGGCATCAACGACTGGAAGGACTCCTCTCTGCCCGCTCAGGCGATCGACATGCCTCTTTCCGTCCTGCTGCAGGACGTCATGACGACGCGCTGGCCCTGTGTGCGGATCGTCGTTCCGGACGTCGCCGACCGGGTCGTCGAGGTCCCCCCGCTGAACGGATCGGAGCTCGAAAGCTTTTTGCTCCGCTCTCTGTGAACATGAGGCTCACGGACACGCCCCTCGCCGAGAGGATGCGCCCGCAGAACCCCGACGAATACTGCGGGCAGTCGCACCTGATGAAAAAAGGCGCTCCGCTTCGCAGCCTTATCGAGGCGGGGCGCGTGCCAAGCTGCATCCTCTACGGTCCGCCGGGCGTCGGCAAGACGACGCTGGTGCGCCTGATGGCGAAATTCACCGAACGCAGTCTGCTGGAGATCAACGCGGTTACGGCAAAAGTCGCGGAGCTGCGCGAACTCGTCGAGGAAGCGAAACGCCTCAAGACGATGGCCGGGGGCATGTCGGCCCTGGCCTTTGTCGACGAGCTGTACCACTTCAACAGCTCCCAGCAGAACGTCCTGCTTCCCTCCGTGGAGAAGGGCGACCTGATCCTGATCGGAACGACCACCGAAAATCCGCGTTACGAGATCAACAAAACCCTGCTCTCCCGTATGATCGTCTTTGACCTGAAGCCCCTGACCGCGCCGGAAATTTTGCCCCTTCTGCGCCGCGCGCTCGGCGATCAGGCCCGTGGGCTCGGCAGTCTGGAGGTTCAGGCGACGGACGAGGTGCTGCTCGACATCGCGGGCTCCTCCGGCGGGGACGTTCGACAGGCGCTGACGCGCCTTGAGGCGTCCGCGTCGTTCGTGGCCGCCGCCGGCGGGACGGCGCTGACCACGGAGGCCGTGACGCGGACCGTCGGAAGCGCCAGCGTCCGTTTCGACCGGCAGGGCGACGACCACTATTCGATCATCTCCGCCATGATCAAGAGCATTCGCGGCTCCGACCCCGACGCCGCGGTGTACTGGCTGGCCCGCCTGCTGGCCGGAGGCGAGGATATCCGCTTCATCTGCCGCCGAATTCTGATCTCCGCCGCGGAGGATATAGGCCTTGCGGACCCCGCGGCCCTTCAGGTCGCCGCTGCCGCGACGTACGCCGCCGACATGACCGGCCTGCCCGAGGCCCGAATTATCCTCTCCGAGGCCGTGATCTACCTGGCGTCCGCCCCGAAAAGCAACAGCGCGTACCTCGCCGTGGACAGGGCGAGCGCCGACATCGAAAAAGGAGAGCTGCAACCCGTCCCCTTCCATCTGAAGCCCGACGGAAGCGGCTACCGCTACCCCCACGACGACCCGCGCCACTGGCTGCCGCAGCAGTACATGGAAACGCCCCGGCGCTACTACTACCCCGGCGTTCTGGGCTCTGAACAACACATCGCCGCCCGCCTGAAAAAATTCTGGCGGAGGTTCTCGGAGGAAGGGTAGATCACTCGGGCGTGCTGATTCCGATGAAGAAGGCGAATATTATGAGTCGCAGGGAACCGACTGAGGAAGAAAAAAGAGTTCTTGAAAATTTAGCGGATTTGAGCCGTCGTGGAGTTCCGGTAGATTACCCGGATTGTCCGAAATCCGGGCCTGGCAGGAAGTGGCGTCGGGGCCTGCCCTTATTTTTGAACAGAAGAAGCCTGCCCCTCACGCAGAAGGAGCGCGAAGAGCTGGCGGAAACCCGGTAGCCTGGCCTGTGGCCTGCGTCAGACGCTCACCATCACCGCGCCGGCTACGACGAAGACGATGCCGAGCCACTGGACAGGGCGAAGGCGTTCGCCCGCAAAGGCGCACGCGAGCAGGGCCGTTATCAGAGGGCAGGACGCCGCGATGGGAGTCGCCACGCTCATGGGGATCAGGGTGATGCCAAAGGTATAGCACCACGTTCCCACCACAAGGGACAAAATTCCCGCACCCAGCCCGGCGCCCAGCGCGAGAGCGGGAATTTTTCCCCTGCTTTGCGGGGGTTGCGGCTTTGCGGACACCCTGAAAAACACCCATGCCGCCAGGGCCATGAAGCTGAAGCAAATCCCCCTCCAGAAGATGACGGTCGTCGGACTCAGCCCGTGGAGGGTAAGGTATTTGTTCAGACTCAGCCCGAGCGCCCAGCACAGAGCGGCGACGGCGGCCGACATGATGCCCCGCGCGTAACGCGCCTGCGACTCCGAATGCATCGCGACGCGCACGTTTAACAGCACGAGCCCCATTACGACGACAAAAGTGCCGCCCCACACAAAGGAACTCATGGCCTCGCCGAAACAGAGCCACGACGTCAGGGCCACGACCAGCGGGTAGGAACTCGTGACGGGCGTCGCCAGACCGGCTCCGATGTTCCGGATCGCGACGAAGGCGAAGAGGTCGCCCACCAGGTTGTTCACGAAGGCGACGATCGTCAGAATCAGAAAAGACTCCGGCGGAGGAACCGGAATGTCCGTCAGGACGAAAAAATAAACCGGAACAAGCACCGCCAGCACGCCCAATCCCCGCACGGCGTTCAGCTCCGCAAGGCCCATGGACGTCAGCCCCCGCTTCTGAAAAATAGGAGAAATCCCCCAGCAGACCGCGGCCAGAAACGCGAACAGCAACCCATTCTGCACCTTAAATGCCCCCTGTGCAATTCCGTCAAACAGCTGACAAGTATACTATACTGCTCCCAAAAACATACCTGAATGTTTTTGTTTGTTTCCTGTATTGGATCCCTCTTCCCCGAAGGTACAAAGGTTCGCGTGATCCTTCAGAGGCATAAATTCGGATATAGCAACATCCTGCACAGAAACTGCCTCATCAGTTTACGAAAGCCAGTTTCTCAAGATTCCTCGCGGCGTTCAAATCTCTGTCTATTTCCAATCCGCATGAAGGACATCTGTAAATCCTGTCTGACAATCTGAGATCCTTCTTTATCGCCCCACAGGCGGAACATTTTCTGGAACTGGGGAACCAC
>JAISSA010000260.1 GCA_031273365.1 Synergistaceae bacterium | reverse complement strand
AACTTCGAGGTGGAGCTGATCGTGCCGATAGCGATGGAAGAGGGACTGCGTTTCGCGGTGCGCGAGGGCGGTCACACGGTCGGCGCCGGCGTCGTCACCCAAATTCTCCAGTAGGCGCGAAAGAAAATACAGAGGGAGAGCAAAAGTGGCGAAAAAAATACGTATTCGCTTAAAGGCGTTTGACCATAGAGTTCTTGACACGTCCGCGACTCAGATAGCGGAGACGGCGGAAAAAAGCGGGGCCGTCGTATCGGGCCCCATTCCTCTTCCCACGGAAATCAGCAAGATGACGGTTCTGAAGTCTCCGCACAAGGACAAGGACGCCAGAGAACAGTTCGAGATGAGAACGCACAAACGGCTGATCGACATCATCAATCCGACGCAAAAGACGATGGATGCGTTGATGCAGCTCAATCTTCCCTCCGGAGTGGACATCCAGATCAAGCTTTAGCCGTCTTCAGGGGAGAAACAACGGATCGGCAAAGAGTCGATGAAAAATGAGTCCGGAAAAATGAGTTCAGGAAAATGTTGTTTATGAAAATAAACTCAGGGGGCTGTCGAATTTCTTCATCGGCTGAAAGGAGAGAAAGTAATGGGTATAGGGTTGCTGGGGAAAAAGATCGGCATGACTCAGGTCTTCAATGAGGAAGGACAGGCCGTCGCGGTTACGGTGATCGCGGCGGGGCCCTGCCCCGTGATTGCCGTTCGTACCCCTGAACAGAACGGGTACTCTGCCGTTCTTCTCGGCTATGGCGCGGTAAAGCCGCACAAGCTGTCCAAACCCCTTAAAGGCCTTTTCGATAAGGTCAAAATCGAGCCCCGACGTACGCTTCGCGAGTTCAGAATGGATAAAACGGACGAGTACGAGATCGGGCAGGAGATCAGGGTGGATTTGTTCGAGCCGGGCGAGCGTGTGGATGTCAGCGGAGTCAGTAAAGGCAAGGGATTTGCGGGAGTCATAAAGCGCTACCATTTCGGTGGTCAGCAGTTCAGCCATGGAACGTCGGTCATGCATCGCCATGGCGGCTCCAGTGGAGCTATTTCCTACCCGGGCCGCGTGTTTCCGGGCAAGCGCATGCCGGGGCACATGGGAAGCGAAAAGGTGACGGTTAAAAACCTGACGGTTGTGGCGGTGGACCTGGAAAATAACCTTCTTCTTCTCAAAGGGGCTGTGCCGGGGGCAAAAAACGGCCTGGTCACCCTCTGCAAAAAGAGCTAGTGGAAGGAGGTTTCGAGGATTATGCCCGTAATTAAAATAGTGGATTTCAACGGTCAGGACGCAGGGGAAATCACCCTGTCCGACGCGGTGTTCAGCGTACCGCTGCACGTCCCGGCCATGCATCAGGTTGTCGTGGCGCACCTGGCCAACTGTCGCCAGGGGACTCACTCCGTAAAAACCAGAGGCGAGGTCAGCGGCGGAGGAAAGAAACCGTGGAAACAGAAACACACCGGCCGCGCCCGTCAGGGCAGTACGCGTTCCCCGATCTGGATACACGGCGGGGTCGCTCACGGACCCCATCCGCGCGACTACCATCAGAAGGTGAATAAGAAGGTGCGCCGCCTGGCGATGCTGAGCGCCCTTTCGATGAAGGTCAGAGAGGAAATGTTCACGGTGGTGAAGGGGTTCGATCTGGACAAACCCTCGACGAAAGCCATGAAGAACTTCATGAACACGATCAATGCGCAAAAGGCGCTGGTGATATACCACGCGGATGGCAACAATCTGGTGCGTTCGGCGCGCAACATTCCGGGAACCAGGGTCATCAATGTCGCAAGCATCAACGTGTATGACCTTCTCAACTCTGAAACTCTGGTCGTGACCCCGGAAGTGGTCGCGCGCCTCGAGGAGGCATATGCGAAATGAATCTGGTCGCCCATGACATTATTATCCGGCCGGTAGTGACGGAAAAAAGCAATGCGCTGATAGAGCAGAACAAGTACACTTTCGAGGTGCACAAAAGCGCCAATAAAATTCAGATTCGTCAGGCCGTGGAGCAGATTTTCAAGGTAAAGGTTCTGAGCGTCAACACGATGAACGTGCCCTCCAAGCCCAAGCGCATGGGGGCTTTTATCGGCAGGACGCGTGCCTGGAAGAAGGCCATTGTGGCCCTGCCCGAGGGGCAGCGCATCGCGTTCTTCGAGGGCGCCAGTATCTAGAGAAGGGGTAAGCAGATCATGTCGATAAAACAGTACAAACCCTATACCCCGGGCCGCAGGCAGATGACTATCCAGGGTCGTGAGGACATCACCGCCGACAGGCCGGAACGTTCGCTGACGGCCCCTCTGCGCAAAAGCGGCGGCCGCAACAACACGGGGCGCGTCACGATGCGCCACATCGGCGGAGGGCACAGAAGGACATACCGTATCGTGGATTTTCGTCGCGATAAACTGGGAATTCCGGGAAAAGTGGCGACGATCGAGTACGACCCCAGCCGTAACGCCCGTATTGCGCTCGTCAACTACGCCGACGGAGAGAAGCGTTACATTCTCCTTCCCAAGGGGGTCGGCGTGGGAGACAGGATTCACGCCGGCCCGGACGCGGACATCACTCCGGGCAACGCGCTGAAGCTGAAGGATATGCCGGTGGGCACCGTTGTTCACAACCTCGAACTCGAACCCGGACGCGGAGGTAAACTGGTTCGTGCGGCGGGGACGTCGGCGCAGCTCATGGCGAAAGAGGGCAAATACGCGTATCTCCGTATGCCCAGCGGCGAGCTTCGTCTGATTTTACAGGAGTGCATGGCCACGGTGGGGCAGGTCGGCAACGAGGACTATGAAAACATCTCTCTGGGCAAGGCCGGAAAAAATCGATGGAAGGGCCGTCGCCCCAAAGTGCGCGGCATGGTCATGAACCCGGTGGATCATCCGATGGGCGGCGGCGAAGGCAAAAGCAAGGGCAACAAGCATCCTCTTTCTCCGTGGGGAACGCCCGCCAAGGGGTATCGTACGCGCAGGCGCGGCAAGCCCTCCGACAGGCTGATCGTTCGCCGTCGCTACGAGAAATAAACGTGAGGAGGAGTTAGGGATGGCTCGTTCTGCCAGGAAAGGACCCTATATAGAGCAGCGCCTTTTGGCGAGGGTCGAGGATATGAATACGTCGGGAAATAAAAAGGTGCTGAAAACCTGGTCGCGTCGTTCGACCATCGTTCCGCAGATGATCGGCCATACCGTTGCCGTCCATAACGGACGCATCCACCTGCCGGTGTACATCAGCGAGAACATGGTGGGGCATAAGCTGGGCGAATTTGCCCCGACCCGAAAATTTGGGCGTCACGCGGGGCAGGAACGCTCCACCAAAGGGAAATAGGAGGGGCGAACGATGGAAGCAGTAAAAACCGAGGCCAGAGCGATGGCTCGTCAGGTCAGAATTTCTCCGACGAAGGTCAGACAGGTGCTGGCCCTCATCCGGGGAAAGAGTGCGGAGGAGGCGATGACGATTCTGCGTTTCAGCCCCCAGAAGGCGGCGCGCACGGTGTCCAGGGTTTTGCAGAGCGCCATAGCGAACGCCGAGCATAATTATGGGATGGATACGGATAAATTGCGCGTGTTGACGGCGTACGCCGATCAGGGGCCCTCCATGAAGCGTTTTCGGCCTGCTTCCATGGGGAGAGCGCATCCGTACGTGCATCGCACATCCCATGTAACCGTTACGGTTGCGGAACGTTAGGAGGGTCTGACAAGGTGGGGCAGAAAGTACATCCCGTAGGATACAGGCTGGGAGTTACGACAGAGTGGGAGTCCAAGTGGTACGCAGGGCCCAGAGATTACGCCAAAAAACTGCACGAGGACATCAAACTTCGTGAGTGGATTATGAAAAAATGGGATGGGGCCGCTATCTCCCGCGTCGAGATCGAGCGGGTGGGTCATGTCGTGCGTTTTACGATCTGGACGGCGCGTCCCGGCGTCGTTATCGGCCGCGGGGGCACGGAAATTCAGGTCATCAAGGACGAGCTTCAGAAACTGACGGGCGGCAAGGTGATGATCAACGTTCAGGAGATCAAGAACCCCGACGTCGTCGCGCAGCTTGTCGCGGAGGGCGTGGCGTCGTCTCTCGAGCGTCGCATTTCCTTCCGCCGCGCCATGAAGCAGGCCATTTTTCGCGCGACGAAATCCGGCGCGAAGGGCATCAAGGCGCAGGTCGCCGGACGCCTTGGCGGCGCGGAAATTGCGCGGACCGAGTGGTACAACGAGGGCCGTCTGCCCCTTTCCACCATACGGGCGGATATCGATTACGGCTTTGCGGAGGCCATCACCATGTACGGCGTCATCGGCTGCAAAATCTGGATTTACCGCGACCGCGAGAATGAGCGCCCCATCCAGCAGCGTTCGAACAGAAGGCAGAGGGGGTAGACGTTCATGCTCATGCCCAGCAGGGTAAAATATCGCAAGTCGCACCGCAGTCCCCTCCGGGGCTTTTCCAAGGGAGGAGTCAGCGTAGCCTTCGGCGAATGGGGCCTTCAGGCGCAGGAAAACGCGTGGATCACCGCGCGTCAGATCGAGGCCACCCGTGTGGCGATTTCGAGAAAAATGAAAAAAGGCGGCAAGATATGGATTCGTATCTTCCCCGACAGGCCTTATACGAAGAAGCCCCTCGAGACGCGCATGGGTAAGGGAAAGGGCGCTCCGGAGTTCTGGGTGGCCGCGGTGAAGCGGGGTCGCGTCATGTTCGAGGTGGCCGGAGTCTCCAAAGAAGTGGTTGAACAGGCTTTTCGTACCGCTTCTCACAAATTGCCCATCAGGGTGAAAATTGTGGCCAGAGAAGGTATGGGTGGTGACGAGTAATGGACTCTGCAAAACTTCGCGAACTCGGACTGGACGAACTCCAGGAAAAGTATCGCCAGTACAAGGAAGAGCTTTTTAATCTTCGTTTTCAGAACGCCATAGGACAGCTCAAAAATACGAACCGTATTCGGGATGTCCGTAAGACAATCGCCAGAGTGCTGACCATTGCAGGCGAAAAGACCCGAGCGATGGAAAACTCGGCCGACAGGAGGTAGAGTTATCCATGGATCCAACCAGAACGGAAGTCAGGACGGAGACGGATCTTTCCCACAGGAAAGTGCGCGTTGGGGTGGTGGTCAGCAATAAAATGGACAAAACGGTCGTGGTGAGGGTACGCCGTTACGCCGAGCATCCGCTTTACGGCAAGCGCATCATCAGGGCCAAAAAATATGTAGCGCATGACGAAGAGAACGTCTGTCGCATCGGCGATCAGATTCGCATACGCGAGACGCGTCCCCTGAGTAAAACCAAAAGGTGGGAACTCGTGGAGATCGTCCAGCGGGCTCCTGTTTTCGATTCTGATACACCCGGGAAGGAGTAAAACATGATTCAGTTAACGACGGTACTGAATGTCGCCGACAACTCCGGAGCCCGAAAGCTTTTCTGTATCCAGGTGATGGGAGGAAGCCGACGCAGGTGGGGGACGATAGGGGACGTTATCGTGGCGTCCGTCCGCGAAGCCATTCCCAACAGCAACATCGCCAAAGGATCGGTCGTGAAGGCCGTTATTGTCCGCACCAAAAAAGAGATAAGGCGCCAGGATGGTTCTTACGTCCGTTTCGACGACAATGCCGCGGTCATTATCGACAACAACGGGGAACCCAGGGGGACCCGCATATTCGGTCCCGTCGGCAGAGAGCTTCGTGCGAAGAAGTACATGCGTATTCTCTCCCTTGCGCCGGAAGTGGTTTAGGAGGCGTCTCAGATGTCGATGAGAATAAGAAAAAACGACCGGGTGCGCGTCATATCCGGTAAGGACAAGGGTAAAGAGGGCAAGATCCTGCGTCACCTTCCCACGAAGGATATGGTTGTCGTGGAGGGGATCAACATGGTTTCACGTCACATGAAACCAAGTCAGAAAAACCCCCAGGGCGGCGGCATCCAGAAGCAGGAGGCGCCTATTTACGCGTCGAAGGTGATGCTGGTCTGTCCTCAGTGCGGGGCTGCCACACGGGTGGGTTGTTCTTTTCTGGAGAGCGGGAAAAAGGTTCGGGTCTGCAGAAAATGCAGTGAAATCATTGACCGGGCCTGAGGGAGGAAACGGAAATGACGCCGCGCATTTTGGAAAAATACAGGGCGGAAATTTGCCCTGCGCTTATGAAGGAATTCAGCTATAAAAATGTGATGCAGCTTCCGCGCCTCCGCAAGGTCGTCGTCAACATCGGCGTGGGAGACGCGAAGCTCGACATCAAATTTATGGACGCAGCCATCTCTGAACTGCGGGCCATTACGGGACAGCAGCCGCTTCTGAAGCGGGCAAAAAAGTCGGTCGCGGGTTTCAAGGTCCGCGAGGGGATGCCGGTGGGCTGTACGGTTACCCTGAGGGGCGCGCGCATGTGGGAATTTCTCGACAGGCTCATTTCTCTGGCCCTGCCGAGCATCAAGGATTTCCAGGGCGTTTCGAGGCGCGGGTTCGACGGTCGGGGCAATTATAATCTCGGTCTGCGGGAACAGCTTATCTTCCCGGAAATCACCTACGACAAGGTCATTCGGCCCCGGGGAATGAACGTCACAATAGTGACCACGGCGAAGAGCGACGAAGAGGCGCACGCCCTTCTCAGGGGCATGGGAATGCCCTTCAATCGCTAAGAATAGGGGGAACAGCAAAGAATGGCAAGGAAAGCTATGAGGCATAAGGCGACTCTGCCCCCGAAGTTCGGGGTTCGGCAGCATAATCGTTGCCCGCTCTGCGGCAGGGTACACGCCTACATGCGTATGTTCGATATGTGCCGCTGCTGCTTCCGCAAACTTGCCCGCGAGGGCAGAATACCCGGCGTCGTAAAGTCGAGCTGGTAGGCCGACAGGGGGGCAACGGAATATGTACGTTAACGATCCGATCGCGGACATGCTCACGAGAGTGCGCAACGCGAACATGATATACAGCGAGAGTGTGGACGTTCCCGCAAGCAAGATGAAGCTGGCGATCGCCAGGATTCTGAAGGAAGAGGGCTACATCAGAAACTTCAAGATGATCACGGACCCGAAGAAGCCCTATGCCTCGATCAGAATATTTCTGTCCTACGGCCCCGAGCGCGAGCGCGTCATCCAGGGGTTGCGCAGAATCAGCAAGCCGGGCAGAAGAATTTACGTCGGCAGGGATAAGCTGCCTCTGGTGATGGGCGGTCTGGGGCTGGCGGTGGTTTCGACGTCTCAGGGCCTGAAGTCGGGCGCGGAAGCCTCGAAACTGGGGCTGGGCGGAGAGATTCTCTGCTATGTCTGGTAGGAGGAAGGGATAGTAAATGTCTCGCATAGGACGAAAGGCAATTACCCTCCCGAAGGTAACGACCGTCACTATGAAAGGGGACAGGATCGTGGTGAACGGGTCGAAGGGGGAGCTCGAAACTCCTCTGATGCCCGGAATCGCGGTGGCCGTCGAGGACGACAGGGTGCTGGTCAGCAGGGACAACGACGAA
>JAISSA010000274.1 GCA_031273365.1 Synergistaceae bacterium | reverse complement strand
TCCGCGCCCTTCTGGAGCGAGGCCTCGTCGTGCGCCACACCCGAAACTTCCCCGGCCTCGACGGTCGATATATCCGCGTCGCCACGCGCACCCCGGAGGAAAACGACCTTCTGGTCCAGGCGCTGTGTTTATCGACGAAAAGTCCCTGCCCCCCTTTCCGCAGGCGCCGGGTTTATCCGGGCCGTCCGGAGGCCTCGCCCGCGCCGTCGTCCAGCTGGTAGAAAGCCATGATCTGGGCTTCAACGCCGTTGAAGTCCCAGTGGACGCGGCGTATATAGTCGGCGAGCTCCCGGGCGCTGCCGCTGCGGAAGGTATCGATGATCTTCCGGTGCTGTCTCCAGTACTCCCGTTCCCATGACGCGAGCGAAAGGTTCGCCGTGGAGAGGTCCGGCGTCATGACGCCCGGAAAATGATAAAGGCGCTGACGGCTGCGTCGAAGCATTTTTAAAAGCTCTTCATTGTCGCAAAGCTCCAGTATCGTCTCGTGGAAGAGGACGTTGTTCTCGTAACAGGAGCTAAAATCTCCCCCCTCCATCAGCGCCTCCGTGCGCCGGGTGATTTCGGCGAGAGCGTCCAGCCGCTCTTTCTTCATAAGAGGGAAAACGGTTTCGAACGCCGCGCTCTCCAGCGCGCCGGAAATCTGGTAAATGTTTTTGATCGCGTCCCGCGTCAGCGGATTGATGCGGACTCCCCTGCAGGGGATGATGGAGACAAAGCCCTCGGCCTCCAGCTGCATCAAAGAGTCCCGCAGGGGCGTCCGGCTGACCCCCAGTCTGGCGGTCAGTTCGGCCTGATTGATGAATTCCCCCGCTTTGAGACGTCCGGAGAACAAAAGTTCCCGCAGATAATCGTACACCTGTTTCCGCAGCGGGTCTGAGCGATAAAGCGTCACCTGAAATTTCCCCCATTGTCTGTAAGCGTTCAAGCTCCGTCGGATGCGTCTTCGAAACATGACTATACCGTTGCTTCAGCTAAAGGTCGAGAGGGCCCTTCCCCTTCACCGCTTTTATAATTTCCCTTGACAAAGTAATTGAACAGAATTATCATGCAATATACAGCATACAGCATTCCGTAAAAAAGGTGATGGATTGGAGGTGGCAGGTCATCGGGGGCAATCTTAAAGCACGCCGTGCGTAAAGGTCGTTGTCATGCTCATTGTCTTTAAACGGGAGCGTCATATTTGTCAGATTTCATACTCGTTTGCAGGAGGTGCATACCATGTCCGAACAAGTCAGGAACACGGAAAGCCCCAAAGAAAAGAAGCTGCTGCGCGCCGAGGTTTTCTGGCCTTCTTTTATCATCATCGGCGGAGCGACGCTTCTCGGGATCGTCAACAATAAGATGTTGTCCGACATCGCTCAGGGGACGTTCCTGTGGTCGCTTCGCAGCTTCGGCTGGCTCTACCAGCTGATATCCGTCGTCGCGCTGCTTCTGGTCGCCGTGATCACGTTTTCCGGATTCGGAAACATCCGCATCGGCGGGAGAGACGCGAAGCCCAGATTTTCTTTCGCGTCGTGGTTCGCCATGGCTCTCACCGGCGGCATCGCAACGGGCGTCATCACCTACGGCGTCAACGAACCCATCATTTATATCGGAAACGTCTACGACGAACTCACGCAGTCGGGCATCGCTCCAGGCTCGGCTCAGGCGGCTTTTTTTGCGATGGGACGCTGTTTTTACAACTGGACGTTTATCCCCTACGCGATGTACTCGCTCTGCGGCCTTCTGGCGGCGTATCTCTACTTCAACAAAAACGCGCCTCTCACCGTCACCGCGACGCTGGAGCCTCTTTTGGGGCGGCGTGTGTCGAACTTTTCCTGGCTGATCGACACGCTCTCCCTCCTGGCGATCGCCCTGGGGCTCGCCTCGTCCCTTGGGGCGGGTCTGGCGCTGGTGGGTTCGGGAATCGAAACGGTCTACGGCATCCCCCAGAGCCCGCCGGTCTGGCTGTGCCTCGCGCTTTTCACGACGGCGCTTTATACCGTCGCCTCTTATGTGGGGCTGGACAGGGGGATCAGGTGGCTCGCCACGTTCAACTCCCGGATCTTTTACGTCCTTCTGATCCTGCTGCTCTTTGTGGGGCCGACGCTCTACATCTTCCGTCTGTCCATGGCGGGCCTGGCCTGGTGGTTCCAGAATTTTTGGGTCTGGGCGCTCGATCCGACCGATATCGCCGGCGAGCCTCTCGTCATGTGGTGGACGCTTTACGACTGGGCCATCTGGATCGCCTACGCGCCCCTGATGGGGCTCTTCCTCGCGATCATCTCCTACGGACGTACAATCCGTCAGTTTATGATCATCAACTGGGTTCTCCCGTCGGTCTTTGGCCTTGTCTGGTTTGGAATCTGGGGCGGTACGGCCATCCGCTGGCAGGAGACCGGCGTCGTCGATCTCATTTCCACGATTAAGGCAAACGGCGCCGTCGCGGGCCTGTGGGGTTTCCTGCAGTATCTTCCCCTGAGCCGGCTGCTGATCCCCATCGTGATGCTGACCCTGATCGTCAGCTTTGCCACGGCAGCGGACGTCATGACGACGACCATCGCGTCGCTCTGCACGCGCAACATGAAACGCGAAGAAGAACCCCCGGCATGGCAGAAGCTGCTTTGGGGCATATCCATCGGGGCGATCGCCTTTTTCATGGTGGCCTTCGCCGGCGGCGCCCAGGGAGTGGACGGGGTCAAGTATCTGGCCGCTGCAGGCGGCGCCATGGTGCTCTTTATTTTTGTGCTGCAGGTCCTGTCGGCCATCAAAACGTTTTTCTTTCTTAATGTAGACGCCGACGGCGCCGACGCCATGGATGCCGTAAGAACGAATGCTGCTGAAATGGATGGCGTCGGGCATGAATAGGGCCGGCAGGATAGGGGAGGTCGTTCTCGGCGGAGAAGGCGACGGGCTGATGCTCGACCAGCTTGTGGCCGTCGCCCGCCATCATGCGAAAGTGGTCTTTGGCGAGGAGTACAGGAAACGGGTGCAGGCCTGCC
>JAISSA010000255.1 GCA_031273365.1 Synergistaceae bacterium | reverse complement strand
CTATCCGAAAGACAGCGCATTCGTTGGGTACAATTTTTTGACGTCCAATCCGCATTACGTGAAGAAGGGAGACCGACTGGAGGTAACCGTCGATATTCCCGGCGCAACGATTGTGGGGTGGGAAAAGGACGGAGCGCCTCTGAAGGAGACGGGTTCCACCTGTATTCGCGCGAAAGCGGAGGAGTCCGACGCGGGAATTTGGACAGCGAAATTCACCCTGAACGACCATGAATATTTTTTCCCGATCGAGGTGCTGGTGTCGCCATAGTGTTTCCAGGTTCATCAGGCAGTCGATCGCAGGGAGTATGATTCGTTTGGGCTCAGCGGGCGGCCCATTGACGACGTCGCCATTGCGTGGTAGTCTTTTGACAGAGTGAGCGAAAGCTTCACGAAGGGGTACATCACCTTGGGTGTAGTTCTTTGTGAGGCTTTTTTCTTTTTCGAAGGGGGGGTATTGTTGATCACCGTTAACGGGTGTCGAATCGACCTGTCAGAGGGGAATCGAAACCTTTCCGACTGTCTCGATGCGCAGGGGTACAGGACAGATCGCGTGGTTGTGGTGCTCAATGAGGTCGTCGTCAGAAGAAACGCGTATTCGTCCGTCATTTTAAAGGATGGCGACGTCATGGAAGTGCTGCATTTCGTCGGCGGCGGATGAGCGCCCCGCACGGGTACAAAATCAGGGAGGTTAACGGCAAATGGAAGAAAAAAGAGACCTGTTGATGCTGGGCGGTCATGCGTTTACCTCGCGCTTCATTCTGGGATCCGGGAAGTTCTCTCTCGCTCTCGTGAAGGCCGCCGTAGAACACGCCGGCGCTCAGATCGTCACACTGGCGCTGCGACGCGCAAACCCGGGCGGCGCGGACAATATTCTCGATTATATCCCGGAGGGCGTAACTCTGCTGCCAAACACGTCGGGCGCAAGGAACGCCACTGAGGCCGTCAGGATCGCCCGCTTTTCCAGGGAGCTTGGCTGCGGCGATTTCGTGAAAATCGAAGTCATACATGACTCGAAGTACCTGCTGCCTGATAACGGCGAGACGATAAAGGCCACGGAGACGCTGGCCGGCGAGGGCTTCATCGTTATGCCGTACATGTTTCCGGACCTCAACGCGGCACGGGACCTCGTAAACGCCGGAGCCGCCTGCGTAATGCCCCTGGCGGCTCCGATAGGCTCGAACAAAGGGCTTTGCGGCAGGGAGTTCATCCAAATTCTAATCGACGAGATTGACGTCCCGATCATCGTCGACGCCGGTATAGGAAGACCGTCGCAGGCCTGCGAGGCGATGGAGATGGGGGCGGACGCCATAATGGCGAACACGGCGATCGCCACCGCGAAAGACATTCCGGCAATGGCGCAGGCGTTCAAAAAAGCCGTCGACGCGGGGAGGACCGCCTGGCTTTCCGGCCTCGGGCGCGTCCTGCAGAAAGGCGCCGACCCCTCTTCCCCCCTGACCGGTTTTTTGAGCGGAGAACGGGAGGCGGTGTGAGCGTGCGTCAAATGGATCCCTGTCCCGATGAAATGAAGCATAACGGAATGAAGCATAACGGAATGGAGGATATAGGGACGGATATCATGGATCGGGTTTTAAGCGCGGCGGCCGCGTATGATCCGGCGCGTTTTACCCCGGGGGACGTCCGCGCAGCGCTTGACGCCGATGAATGCTCTCCCGAAGATTTTGCCGCCCTTTTATCGCCGGCGGCCGTGCCTTTCCTGGAGGAAATCGCGCAAAAGGCGAGGCTGGAGACGAAAAAGCGTTTCGGAAACTCGGTTTTTCTTTTCACGCCGCTCTATATCTCGAATTACTGCGAAAATTTTTGTGTCTACTGCGGCTTCAACCACAAAAACAGGATTGCGCGGTCCCGCCTGGACGGGGAAGGGATCGAGCGCGAGATGAAAGCGATCGCCGAATCGGGCCTCCTCGAGCTTCTCATTCTCACCGGCGAAAGCCGAAAGATGTCCGACGTCGCCTATATCGGAGAGGCGTGCGAAGTCGCGAGGCGTTATTTCAAAGTGGTCGGCCTTGAGGTATACCCCATGAACAGCAGCGAATACGCTTTTCTCCATCGGCACGGAGCGGACTTCGTGACCGTCTTTCAGGAAACGTATGACCCGGAACGCTACAAAGAGCTGCACCCGGCGGGGCGCAAGAGAATTTTCCCCTGGCGTTTCAACGCTCAGGAGCGGGCGATCCTGGGCGGGATGCGCGGCGTCGGTTTCGCGGCGCTCCTGGGGCTTGCTGATTTCCGGAAGGACGCCTACGCCACGGGTATGCACGCTTATCTCGTCCAGAGGAAATATCCGCAGGCGGAGATATCGCTCTCCTGCCCCAGACTGCGCCCCGTCAGGGGCGACAGCGCCCTTCCGCCGACCCGGATCGGCGTGGTGGAGCTGTTTCAGGTTATCTGCGCTTACCGCCTGTTCATGCCCTTTGCCGGCATAACGATTTCGAGCCGGGAAAGCGCCCGCTTCCGCGACCACGTGGTCGATATCGCCGCCACAAAGATATCCGCCGGCGTGGACGTCGGGATAGGGGGCCGCACCGGCAGGGCGAGCGGCGACGAGCAGTTCGAAATAGACGACGGCCGCTCCGTGTCGGAAATCCGCGACATGCTGCTTTTGAGGTCCCTGCAGCCGGTGATGAGCGAGTATATTTATGTTTGAGATTATCGCCGTGACCAGCCGGGCGCTCTGCCGCGGGGACGATTTCCCGGGGAGAATCGGCGCAATAGCCGCGTCGGGCGTCGAAGCGGTTATCCTGAGAGAGAAGGACATGC
This sequence comes from Synergistaceae bacterium, assembly GCA_031273365.1. Classification (GTDB taxonomy): domain Bacteria; phylum Synergistota; class Synergistia; order Synergistales; family Aminobacteriaceae; genus JAISSA01. Next base: position 4,526 of record JAISSA010000255.1, on the reverse strand, counting down.
CCCCGGAAGAGTACAGACGCCTTGCCGTGCAGGCCGCGGCGCTTTGCCGCCTCAGCGGGACCGAGTTTATCGCGCATACCTTCTTCGACGAGGCGGTATCGATCGGATGCAAAAAAATTCACCTTCCCCTGCCGCTCCTCGAGAAAATCAAAGAATCGCGCGAGGTTCCCCGGGACATAATAACAGGCACCTCCGTTCACTCCGTGGAGGACGCCCGTAAAGCCGCGTCGCTTGGCGCCGGCTATCTCATCGCGGGGCACGTCTTTGAAACCCGCAGCAAAAAAGGACTCGAAGGCAGGGGACTCCACTTTCTCTCCGAAATATGCAGGCAATCCCCGGTTCCCGTCTACGCCATCGGAGGCATATCGGAACATAACATAGCCTCCGTCCGAAAAACCGGAGCGGCCGGCGCCTGCCTGATGTCCTCCTTCATGACGGCTGTCGATCCGAAAAACTACGTCGCCGAACTTCGGCGGAACGCCCTGGACTGTGGACCCGCATAATCTGTAAACGTTCAGGATCAGGGGGCACCCGCGCCCCCCTGAACCCCCCGATACGGCGTACCTGCGGCGATGCGAACAGGGGGCCGCCCGCCGGTGAGCGACCCCCTGTTTCGCCTCTTCCGACGCGGGCGGGGGCCCGCGTCAGTCGATCAGTCGATATCAGTCGATGGAGATGGAAACCACTTTGTCCGCTTTCTGTTCCTTTGTCACGACGACGGTCAGGATGCCGTCCTCCAGCTTCGCCCTGATCCCTTCCGCTCTGGCGTCGCCCAGGTAAATGCTTCGGGCCATCGAGCTCAGGCGTCTTTCCCTGTGAATGTAGTTTTTCTTCTCTTCCGCGACGTTTTCCTCCTTTTTGACGGAAATCGTCAGCTTGCCCTCGTTGAGCTCCAGGTTGATTTCTTCCTTTCTGACGCCGGGAAGCTCCGCCTGAATTTTAAACTCCTCCGGCGTTTCTTCAACGTCGAGCTTGAAGGTGTCTCTTGCGAGGTTGCGCCGGATCCCCGGCCCCTCCGAGAAAAAGTCGTCAAGCATGTTGTGGAAATCCTCGAACCCCACCGGCAACGCAACCGAGTACTTCCGATTGAATGGAATAAGTGCCGCCATAATCAACAACCCCTTTCGATAGTTTGAACTTCCGGATTTTAGCTCCCAATGCCTCAGCATTGTTAGCACTCTTATATATCGAGTGCTAACATAATAACAACGAGACCTCCTTCTGTCAAGAGGTCAATGTCAATCAAAGTCAATTTTTCCCCTGAGCCTGAACGTCCGCGGGATCCGGAACGCCGACTCGGTCGCTTCGGCGTTCCAGAAGCAGGATATTGCACCATTTCCCCTCGCTGTCCTGCCCGAGGCGTCTGCGGACGCCCACCGTTCTGAATCCGCAACTGTGATGCAACGCCACGCTGACGGAATTTTCCTCCTGAATGCCGGACTGGAGGGTCCAGTAACCCGCTTCCTCCGATTGCCGGATCACGGCGTTCAGCAACATCCGGCCCACCTTTTGCCCCCGGTGTGTTTCGGACACGTAAACGCTGACCTCCGCCACGCCTCTGTAGACGTGACGGCCGCTCACGGGCGACAGCACGACCCATCCGACGACGTCCGCGTCCTGAACGGCGACGATGCGGCACTCTTTTGCGTGGGCGGCGTCCCATCGCTCAAACGAGGGAACCTCCGCCTCCAGCGTCGCCACACCCGTCCTTATGCCCTGCCGATAAATTTCGGCCACCTGCGGCCAGTCCTCCGGCTTCATCCCGCGCAGTACAATATCCATTTCCCAAATTGCCTCCATTTCTTTCGGATCCTGTTTTTTCGGATCTGATGGTTCATTGACTTTATTATAATTATAATTGCTTGCGCGAAATTTCTGTAACCGGTGCGCTTCCCGTCGGGGCAACGTGTGTACTATAATATCGAAATAAAACATGCTCTTCCCGGAGGCGAAAATTTTGCATAAAGAGGCGAACGCGATCTTTAAGGATAACGAAGAGGCACTGCTGGCCTTCGTTCGAGAACTGGTGAGGACGCCGAGCTTCTCGGACCATGAGGAGGCGGTGGCAGCCCTCGTCAAAAAGAAAATGGAGGAGCTGGGCTACGACGAAGCGGTTATCGACGAAACGGGGAACGTCGTCGGACGGATCGGGAACGGCCCTCGAACCGTCCTGTTCGACTCCCACATGGACACGGTCGAGGCCGGCGACGAGCGGGAGTGGCGCTTTCCGCCGTTTGCCGCCGAAATATCGGACGGCAGGCTGTACGGACGCGGCTCGGTCGATATGAAATCCGCGCTGGCCGCCTCCGTCTACGCGGGCGCGGCGGCCGGACGGCTCGGCTGGGACGCCGGAAAGACGATCTATGTGACGGGAACCGTCTGCGAAGAGTACTGCGACGGCGAGAGCCTGAAAGCGCTGTTCGGGTCCCGCGCCATAAAACCCGATTGCGTCGTCATCTGCGAGCCCTCGGACAACACGATCACCCTCGGGCACAAGGGGAAGGCCCAGGTTCGGATCACGACGCACGGCGTTTCGGCGCACGGGTCCGCCCCGGAAAAGGGAATCAACGCGGTCTACGAGATGGCGGAAATCATCCGGAGGGTCGAGAGGAAAAATCAGGACCTCATGAGCGCCGGCGACCTGCACGGCACGCTGGCGCTTTCGGACATCTCCTGCGTCAGCGCCTCTTTGAACGCCGTTCCCGCCTCCTGCAGCATCTACCTCGACAGGCGCACGATCCCCGGCGAGACGGAGCAGGATATACGTCGCGAGATGGACGCGCTGATCGACGGCAAAAGGGCCTCGTGGGAGGTTGGGGTCCTGCGGCGGCGCAGCTGGACCGGCCGCGAACTCGTGTACACGCCCATGCACGAGGCGTGGAGGACGGACCCGAACCACGCGCTGACGAAGGCCCTCGAGGCGGCGTACGAAAAAACCTTCGGCGACGCGCCCCGGAGATACGATTTCTGGGATTTCAGCACGAACGCCGTCACGCCCGTAAAAATGGGCATTCCAACCATCGGCTTCGGCCCCGGAGAATACAAGCTGGCACACATGGTCGACGAAAATTGCGAAATAAGCAAGATTCAGGACGCGTTCCGCTTCTACACCTTCCTGATCGACGGCCTCTGAGCGAAGAGCTGAGCAAAGAGAGCACGCTCTTAAACAGCAGTGGTGCAGAAAGGATCGCGGGCGAGTTGTCGAAATACGATTTCAACGCCCTGCGTCGTCTCAATCGGGCGGACGTTCGGATGCCTGAGCTCTCCGGCCCGGGGCAGGACGTCGAGATATGGGAGACGGCGGCAGGCGGCAGAAAAAGAATCGGAGAGGGAACCGGAAAAGGCGGCCTGCTGTGGCTCGGCGAAAACGCGACGCTTCGGATCGGGGACGTCGTTCTCGTCGCCCCCATGACGTACTGCTGCACGGGATCGACCGACCCGGGGGAGGCATCCTGCATTTGTGCCCGTTTGCCCGTCAGCGATCTCCCCGACAGCGCGGGGCTGGGTTACTGGCCCTCGTATTCCAGGATGAGCCCGGCGCAGAGGGGGCGCTACCTGCGTTGGCTCGCGGGCGGCAGACGCGCGCACCTCGACGACATCGGCTACGCTTTCGTTTATTTTTACGGGCTGGAACGTCGCGCCCTCGTCGACGGACAGGATGCCCTCCGGATCGTGGACGAGGTGCGGCGGCTTCTGGTCCGCTATCCCGCCTCGCGCTCGTTTCGAAAGTACCTGGGCGGCTTTCTCGCCTGCCTTTACGCAAGGAACCTCGGCAACCCCTTCGTGACGGAAGAGCGCCTTCTGGACCTTCACGCCTTTGCCCCGGTCCCCCGGAAGACGTCGTTTCTCCTTCTCCTCGGCTGGTATGCCCTCCGTGGCACGGCCCTTTCCCCGGAACAGGCGTTTTACGTCCTGCGAAACCTGCCCGGCCCGAAGAACGCGGACGTGTCCTTTCCCCTCAGGTACAGGGATGCGTTTTTCGCCGCTTATCGCCAGGCGTATCCGTCGGGTTTTTCACTCTCGGTTTCCTCCCGCAAATGCGTCGTGGAGTACGGGACCGCGAGCGCGACGCTGTCCTTCGGCAGCCGGGGATCGTCTCCGCCGCCCGCCGGGATCCCGAACGTTCTGGGGAAAATGTCCCAGTTCAAAAAGCTGCGCGCCCTCCTGGACTCCTGTACGGAGGGCGGGGATGCAGAAGACGAACTGGTCCTCGTTCGTCGGGGAGAGAAGCGCCCGGGCGAGCCCCTGCCTGGACGTCGAAAAACGGCTCCGCCCGCCGAGCCTGCCGCTTCCGCTGAGATCGTCATCGACAGAGACAGGCTCGCGCGGCTGAGGAAGGAGACGGAAAGCGTGGCGCGGCAGCTGGCCGGGATCCTCGATCGGGAGGAGCCGCCGGCCCCCGTCCCCCGGGACGAGAAAAATCAGGGCCGGGGTCAGGAAAATAATCCTCTCCCCTTTCCCGGGGAAGCGGTGAACCGCCTCCATCCGAAATACCGGGCCGTTCTGCGGGCGCTGCCGGAACGCGG
>JAISSA010000226.1 GCA_031273365.1 Synergistaceae bacterium | reverse complement strand
TCACCTTCTTACGAGCCTTCTCCCGGTTTTTGGAGCCTTTTTCTTTCCTTGAAAAAGCTCTCTGATGGTGTTTGAGTTGTTTAGTCAAACGGCGAACTTTGTGGCTTTTGTTTATGTGCTTAGCCTTGTAAAATTTCCCGTCACAACTCACTACGGCCAGAGTTTTAACGCCTAAGTCTACTCCTGCTTTGAAATCGTTAAGTTTTGGCTTTTCTTCTGGCAGTTCCAACACTTTGCCATAGCTTCTGTTCCTGACTCTTAACAGGAAATAGCCTTATCCTGAACCATTTTAAGGTTTCCAATCCTCTACACCTCCTTTCAAAATAGGACTTGGTACTTAACCCTATTCTACTCCGAGATGTCCATGTTGTCAAGTTTCGTATAACTTTCGTAGAGTTAATATAGTTATCTTGTGTGTTCAACCGGGTTCGTGAAACCCTCCGGCCGGGGAGCGCACTGCACGCATGGCGTGCCTGGCGTTTGCAGCCCTTCGACGGCGTTCACCGGCAGGCAGACGGCGATCGCTCCGGCGTTGGTGTGGGGTCCCGTTTTTTCGATGATGTTTTTGACGATGGCGTCCCTGCTGTCGTTGTCGGCGAGGATGAGGACGATCTCTTTCTCCGGCTGGATGGTCACCTTGAAAAATTTTTCCGCGTCCACGGCGAACTCTTTTGCGTGGATAATGGTTCCTCCTGCGGCTTTTGCCGCACGGGCCGCATCCATCACTTCCTCCGTGTAGCCGCGGGCGACCACGACGAAGATCATGTTGTACCCGCGCTCGTTTCCCGTCATATCCCGTTCCTCCCTGTTTTCTCTTCCTGCGCCGAGGGGCAGGGTGAACGCAATGCCGTGCCCCGGCTTTTTCAGGTCCAGCGTGTCGTTCAGTTCTGCGAGAACCTTTCGCGCGTCGGCGTCGGGCATGGCGCTGAAGAGGACCGTTTTCCCGGTCTCGCCAAGCCCCAGACAGCTCAGCATTTTCGAGCTGGCGGTGCCGCGCGCCAGCGTCGAGAGATTGAAAAGCGCGTTGCGGTTTTCAAAAAGCGCCATGATCTTTTTGGCTTTGTTGCGGTCGCAGATGGCGACGAGAAGCGTCAGCGTGTTCATTTCACCGTTCATCTCATTCTTCCTTTTCGTCCCCCGCCGGGGCCTTTTTCGACATTTGATTTTTCCGGAGCGTTCGACCGTAGATAAAACCCATCGCCTGTATCGTGATCGGGGGCATCATCGCGATCATGCCGACGACGCCGAACGCGTCGGTCATGATATTGCCCCCCATAGCGTTGCATACGCCGATCGTAAACGGCAGCACGAACGCGGCGCTCATCGCGCCGGCCGCCACTCCGCCGGAGTCGAAGCCGATGCCGACGAACATGTCCGGCACGTAAAACGTTAAAATCAGGGCGATAAGATAACCCGGAACGATGCACCACCAGATCGAAAGGCCCGTGAGCATCCGCAGCATGGCCAGCGACATCGCAATGCCCACGCCGAAGGCCATGCCGAGGAGCATCATGCGCTTCGAGATGGCTCCGCTCGTTATTTCCTCGACCTGTTTCGTCAGAACGTGCACGGCGGGCTCGGCCACCACGACGCAGGCCCCGACGACAAGGCAGATCGGAACGAGAATCCAGTTGTGGGGAAGCTGTCCCATCGACTCGCCCAGAAATTTCCCCGACGGCATGAACCCCCTGTTGACCCCCGTCAGGAAGATGGTCAGGCCGATCATCAAATATAGAAGGCCGACGCCGATTTTCACGAGCTCCACTTTGGAAAGCCGAAGGTGCGTTATCTGGTAAAGCGTGAAGATGGCGAAGATCGGGACGACGACCATCAGCACCTCGCGGAAGGAGCGCAAAAAGCCCAGAGCGAAGAGCCGGGCGAGCTCCGCGGCGCTCTCCACCGCCGCGGGAGTTTCGAACTCGTAACCGGTGGACTGCGCGTCGTAGAAGAGCCCCATGATCAGCACCGTGAGGATGGGGCCGATGGAGCAGAGGGCGCAGATGCCGAAGTTATCGTCCTCGCCGATGCGTCTGCCGGTGGTCGCCGCGATGCCGACCCCCATCGAAAGAAGAAAGGGCACGGTGATCGGCCCCGTCGTCACCGCCGAGGCGTCGAACGCCACGGCCAGATAGTCGGAGGACTTCAGGGCGACGAGCAGGGTGAGGGCGTAAAACGCCATGAGCATGTACGAAAGCCGCCAGGCGAACAGAATGCGCAATACCGCGAGCACCAGAAAGAAGGCGACCCCGGCGGCGACGCCCCCGAGAAGCGCCCAGTCGGGCATGGAGGGGACCTGCTTTGTCATGACCTGCAGGTCCGGCTCCGCGATGGTGACGAAAAAACCAAACAAAAAACTGCTGAAGATCAGCAACGTCAGTTTGCGGGACCGAATCAGCGCGGAGCCGATGTGCTCTCCCATCGGCATCATCGCCAGATCGGTCCCCAGCGAAAACAGCGTCAGGCCGACGACAAGAAACGCCGCGCCCGTAATCATCAGTACGAGCGTCCCTCCGGGCATTGGAACGACCGTGGCGTGCAGCAGCAAAATGATGAGGACGATGGGCGACGCCGCCTGAAGCGATTCTTTTAACTTTTCCCAGAGAACTTTTTCCACCGATGTACGGCCCCCTTCGTGCCTCCTGGTTTTATCCGCCGAGGTAGGCTTCCTTCACCGCTGCGTTCTGCAAAAGTTCCCGTCCCGTGCCCTCGATGGCGACGCTTCCGACTTCGAGGACGTAGGCCCTGTTCGCGATCTTCAGGGCGGCGAAGGCATTTTGCTCCACCAGCAGGATCGTCTTCCCCTGCCGGTTGATCTCGCGGATGATCTCGAAGACCTCGCCGACCAGTATGGGCGCGAGGCCCAGAGAGGGTTCGTCCAGCATCATGAGGTCGGGGCGGCTCATCAGAGAGCGGCCCACGGCCAGCATCTGCTGCTCTCCGCCGCTGAGGGTGCCCCCCTTCTGAGCATATCGCTCCTTCAGGCGTGGGAAAAGGCTGTATACGTGCTCGATGTCCTCTTCTATACCCTCTTTGTCGCTGCGGATGTACGCGCCGAGCAGCAGGTTCTCCCTGACGGTCAGCTGGGGCAGGATCCGCCGCCCCTCCGGGCTCAGGGCTATGCCCATCCGGACCATGTCCTCGGGTTTGAGGCCGTTCAGATCGACGGTTTTGCCCCCGGGGTTCGTGTAGGAGATGCCTCCCTTATAACCGCGGACGAGCCCGGCTATGGCTCGGATCGTGCTGCTCTTGCCCGCGCCGTTGGCGCCGATCAGCGTCACGATGTCGCCCCTGTCGATGACCATATTGAGCCCCTTGACGGCGTGTATCCCGCCGTACCATATGTGCAGGTTCTTAATGTCCAGCATGGGCGATTTCCTCCTTTTTGAAGTCTCCGGCTTTGAAGCCTCCGACGCCGTTCCCCGCTTCGTCTCCGGCCTCCGGGGCGCTCTGTCCCAGATAAGCCTCGATGACCCGGGGGTTGGCGCGTATTTCTTCGGGCGACCCGTCGGCGATCAGAAGGCCGCGGTCCATCACCTGGATGTGTTCGCACACGCCCATGACGACCTTCATGTCATGTTCGATCAGCAGAATGGTCAGGGCGAACTCGTCGCGCAGCCTGCGGATGAAGTTCAAAAGCTCCTCGGACTCCTGCGGGTTCATCCCCGCCGCGGGCTCGTCCAGCAGCAGGAACTTCGGGCGCGTCGCCAGCGCGCGCGCGATCTCGAGCCGCCTCTGCGCTCCGTAAGGGAGAGACGAGGCGCGCGCGTCGGCCTGTTCGGCCAGTCCGAGCCGCTCCAGAAGCTTCATGGCGTCGTCGCGAATTTCGCGCTCCTCCCGCGCGGCGGCGGGAAAGAGGAAAGGCACGAGGTTTTGCCACCAGGTTCCCCTCTGACGCACGTAACTTCCGATCATGACGTTCTGGAGCACCGTCTCGTTCTGAAACAGGCGGATGTTCTGGAAGGTGCGCGACACGCCGGCCATGCAGACCCTGTGCGGCGGAAGGCCGGTCAGCTGCTGTCCCATGAACTCGACGGAGCCCTCCGAGGGCCTGTAAAAACCGGTGATGACGTTGAACACCGTCGTTTTACCCGCGCCGTTGGGACCGATGAGGCCCACGATGCTGCCCCCGGCGACGTCGATCGACAGGTTGTTCACCGCGATCAGACCGCCGAACCGAAGGGTGAGCTCCCTGATCCGCAGGACGGGCTTACGCGCCTCCGCGGAGTGCGATGCGTTCATCCGGCATCAGCTCCCTTCGTGTCGGATACTGGCCTTTCGGATATTGGCCTTTGTTTCGTCTTTTTCGGGAAGAACCAGTCCCACGAGAACTCCCGCGTTCCCATGATGCCCTCCCGGCGGAAGATGATGACCGCGATCAGCAGCATGGAAAAAATCACCATGCGCATACCCGGAATGCCGGGAATATGGAGCGAACCGATCGTGATGGGGTCCTCGACGATCCGCAGCCACTCCAGCATCGTCGTGATGAGGACGGAGCCGATGACGCTGCCCGTGATGGAGCCCAGCCCCCCCACGACCACGATCATCAGCAGGCTGTAGGTCTGCGCGATCATGAACATTTTGGGGTCGATGGCGGTGATCAGGTTTCCCATGAGGGCCCCGCCGAGCCCGCCGCCGAACGACCCGATCGTGAAGGCCAGCACCCGCGTCCGAAAGGTATCGATGCCCATCGTGCGGGCCGCGATTTCGTCGTCCCGCACGGCGCGGAGGACGTTGCCGAAGTTGCCGTTCATCAGGCGAATCATGAAGATCAGCACCGCCACGAGACATCCGTAACTCATCCAGATGTCGGTGTGGGCGGGGATGCCCTTCAGGCCCAGAGAGCCGTTGGTCAGGGGAGTCAGGTTGACGATCAGGATGCGCAGGATCTCCGCGAACCCCAGCGTGGCGATCCCCAGATAGTCGCCGCCGAGCCGCAGCACGGGCAGGGCGATGAGCCAGCCGAAGAACGCCGCGGCCAGCCCGGCCGCGATCAGGGAGACGAGAAACGGGGCGTGGAGGTTCAAAAGCCACGGCGCGATGGGCTCCAGGATCCACATGGAGGTTTTTTGCTCGGCCGTCAGAATCAGCAGGGACGAGACGTAGGCCCCGATGGCCATGAACCCCGCGTGGCCAAGGGAGAACATGCCCGTCATTCCGTAAATCAGGTTAAGGGAAAGCCCCAGGATGGCGTTGATCGCGATGAGGTTGATGATGCGCAGCTTATACCTGTCCAGGTTGCCCGGGGCCCAGAGCAGAAAGGCGACGAGCGCCGCCAGCGCAAGGCAGTTGAGTATGAAATTTCGCGTTTTTCTGTTCATATCTTCGTTCATATTTTCTCCTCCAGTTTCTCGCCCATCAGCCCCGTGGGCCGGACGAGGAGGATGACGATGAGGAGGACGAAGGCGAAGGCGTCCTTGTAGCCGGAAAGCGTGGGAAAGAAGGCGATGGACATGATCTCGACGAACCCCAGCGCCAGGCCGCCGATCATCGCGCCCGGAATGGAGCCGACGCCGCCGAACACCGCCGCGATGAAGGCCTTGACCCCGGGGAACACCCCCATGAAGGGCTCGACCCGCGGGTAGCGCAGCGCCCACATGATGCCGGCCAGCGCGGCCAGTGCGGAGCCCAGCGCGAAGGTCAGGGCGATGATTTTATCGACGGAGACGCCCATCAGGCGCGTGGTCTCGATGTCGAAGGATATGGCCCGCATCCCCAGGCCCGGTTTTGTCCTGTAGACGATCCAGAGCAGACCCGCGACCAGAAGGAAGGAAATGACGGGGACCATAAGCCCCAGAGGAATCAGGCGAATGCCCCTTACGGGAATGGGGTGCATCAGCCAGGGCGGCTGCACGACGGCGCGGGGCATTCCGGTGAACACGACGGTGGCCAGGTTTTCGAGAAAAAACGACACGCCGATGGCGCTGATCAGGGCGGATATGCGCGGCGCGCTGCGGAGCGGCCGGTAGGCGATGCGGTCGACCAGAAGGCCGCAGAGCGTGGCGCCCGCGATGGCGAGGACGACCCCGACGCCCCAGGGAAGCTTGAAGTGAATGGTGGCGAAGTAGACGAAATAGGCGCCCAGCATGAAGATGTCGCCGTGGGCGAAATTGATGAGCCGCAGGATCCCGTACACCATGGTGTACCCGATGGCGATGAGGCCGTAGAGCGACCCCAGTCCAAGCGCGTTGATGAAGTGCTGAATAAACATGTTCAGGCTCAAATAAAGGTCCCCCTTTTAAAAAGAGAGAGGGAGAAAGCGTCCGCCTCTCTCCTCTCTCCTTTCAGGTCTGATTTGGCCGATGCGCGAGCGTCGGCCCCGGAGCGAACGAGGCCCGGTTATGCCTCCGGCGTGACGATGCCGATAAACTGTTTCTTTCCGCCGCGAATCTCGACGATGCCCAGTTCCTTTTCGGCGTCGTGGGTGGCGTTCATGGTGGTCAGGCCGGTGACGGTGGGAACGTCCTTCGTCTGCTCCAGCGCGTCGCGAATTTTCTCGGGATCGGCGCTTCCGGCGCGCCGGATCGCGTCGATGAGCAGGATATAGGCGTCATAGCCCAGCGCGGCGTTGACGTTGGGGTCCTTGTCGGGATAGGCTGCCTTCCAGCTCTCCGTAAACTTCTGCGCCACGGGGTTCATGTCCTTCATGGAGGGGTCGTAGGCGAAGGTCGTGTGCAGGAAGCCCTCGACGGCCTCTCCGCCAAGGGTGACGACCTCGGGGTTGTCCATGGCGTCGCCGCCCATGAAGCGGAAGGTCGCCCCCAGCTCTCTGGCCTGCTTCAGGACGATGGCGCCCTCGGCAAAGTAAGCGGGAAGGAAAACCATGTCGGGTTTTTTGGAGATGATCTCGGTGAGCTGCGCGGTGAAGTCCTGATCGCCGGAGTTGTACCTCATCTCGGAGACGATCTCGCCGCCCAGTTTGACGAACGCCTGCTTGAAGAAATTGTTGAGTCCGACGCTATAGTCGTTGGCGACGTCGACAAGAAGGGCCGCCTTTTTGAACCCGAGGGTCTTGACAGCGTAGGTCGCTCCGCCGGCGCCCTGGAAGGGGTCAATGAAACAGGCCCGGAAGTAGTACCTCTTGTTCAGCGTGACGAGGGGATTGGTGCAGGAGGTCCCCATGACGGGAATTTTCGCCGCTTCGGCGACCTCTCCGCCCGCCATGGCCAGGGAGGAGCCGTAGGTGCCGATAATGGCGCTGACCTTATCTCTCTCGATGAGGCGGGTCACGGCGTTGGCCGACTCCACCTTGTCGGACTTGTTGTCCACGACAACGAGCTCGATCTTCTTCCCCAGCACCTCGGGAATCTCCGCGAGCGCCAGTTGCGTGCCCTCGAGTTCGAGCTGACCGCCGAAGGCGTTCTGCCCCGTCAGGCAGTTGTAAAAACCGATTTTGATCACGTCGTCGGCCGCAAATGCGCCGCCTGCCGCTAAAAGACAAACCATCGCCGCCAGTAAAACCTTACGCATAAAATTTCACTCCTTTCAGTTATTTGCCGCTTTTGAAGCTGTGTGGTCCACTATATCACATGTGGGTGCACGCCGCAGGGGAGTATGCCCGGCTCAGGAGATCGGAGGGAGCAGAGCGGGCGTTCCGGGGCCGAGGGGCCATCCCAGAAGGTACCACACGACCAGCATCACCGTAAAACCGACGATGTAAAAGAGCGTGTAGGGCATCGCCATGGAGATAACCGTGCCGATCCCCACCTTCGTGTCGGCGTCCTTTTTGTACTGCTCCAGCAGGCCGATGATGACGGGCATGTAGTAGGACAGGGGCGTGATGATATTGGTGGGCGAGTCCCCCACGCGGTAGGCGATCTGGGTCAGCGCCGGGGAAAATCCCACCCGCGCGAACATCGGCACGAAGATTGGGGCCAGGATCAGCCACTTGGCCGAGCCGCTCATCATGAAGAAGTTCAGAACGGTGACGAGCACGATGAACATCAGAAGCAGGGGGACGCCGCCCAGGTTCCATTGTTCGAGGAAGTCCGCGCCGTTGACCGACAGGACGACGTCGAAGCGGCTCAGGCGGAAGAGCTCGACGAAAAGAGACGCCGGAAGCACGACGACGATGAAGCCAATGCTGCCCGAGATGCCCTTCGCCATCAGCTTCGGGATGTCCTCTCCCTTTTTGATGACGCCCGCGCCAAGCCCGTAGGCGATGCCCACGAAAAAGAACAGGAAGAACAAAATGGGCATGACGCTGCTGAGGAGCGGAGACGAGGGCAGGAGAGAGCCGTCCCTCGGGTTGCGGAAGAGGGAGCCCGTGGGGTAGGTCAGCCAGACGATCAGGGCGATGTAGAGGACGAGGACCAGGAACGCGCAGAGAAGTCCGCGGTTCTCCGCGGGCGTCAGAGAATGCTTTTTGATCTCCTCCGCGTCGTAGACTCCCTCTCTGTCGCCCAGAAGTTTCACCGTGTATTTTTCGGTGACGTAGACCGTCAGGACGGTGAGCAGGATCGTCGCCGTGGCCATGAAGTACCAGTTGATCAGGACGTGGGTGGGGGTGTCGGCCGGAATGTAGGGCACGCCCTCGATGACGGACTTCGTGATGCCCGAGAGCAGGGCCTCCGTCCCGGCGATGAAGAAGTTCGCGGTAAACCCTCCGCTCGCCGCCGCGTAGCCCGCCGCGATCCCCACCCAGGGGTTGCGGCCCAGCGCCTTGAAAATGGCCGCCGCGATGACGGGGGTGAAGATGATGCCCGCGTCCGACGCGAGGTTGGCGTTGATGCCCACGAACGCGACGACCGCCGTCACCAGAAAGTTCGGGGCCCCCAGGATGGTCTTGCGCATCAGGGCGGAGATCATTCCGGTCTGCTCCACGATCCCGATGCCGAGCATCATCGTAAGGACCAGACCCAGAGGCGCGAAGTTGACGTAGGTCCTGACGAATCCGGCCAGGAACGTGCGCAGAGAATCGTACTGCAAAAGATCGACGACGGCCACGGTCGTTTCCTTCGGAGCTTCGCCCGCCTTCGCCGCCAGGTAGGTGACCGAGACGCCCTTCTGCGCCAGCCAGGACGACAGGAAAATGACGATCAGGGCCAGGAGGGTGAAAAGCCAGAAGGGATGGGGAAACTTGTTGCCGATCACCTCGATTCCTCTGATGAACTTTTCAAATAGACCTTTCTTCTCGATTGTTGCTGCCTCACTCATGCTGTTAACCTCCTTTGGATTTTATAAACGCGCCATATGCACATTCTCGTCCGGGCATTGCCACCTCCTCTCCCAAACTCCCTCTTGCTCCATGACTAAACCTGAATTCATTTTTAACTAACCTAATGAATGGGTTATCCGGTATTTTAACAGAAACATAACCTGACGAAGGAAAATTGCTTTGTAAACTTACATGCGGACGGCCCGGCGACAGGTAAAAGAAGTAAAAATAGATACAAGAAGCAAAATTTGAACATTGAGATAAAGTTTTAAGAAACGAACTCGTTGTGCTATTATCTACGCATGTCCTGGTCACTCGATGACAGCCGAAAGTCTTTGGGAATCGTACAGGGCGAAGAACGTTCGTGTCGTGGCCGTTTTTCGATTTTGATTCTGGAAGAATTGGAGTTTGTAGATACCAACTAATGAAAGCATTTCTACGGGGTTTTTTAACGCAGAAGGGTACGCGCAGAAAATTTTTTGCCGGGCGGGATCTTTTGTTTATCGCGGGCCTGCTTCTCGCGCTCCTGCTCTTTGAGGTTTTGACGGGTTTTCTCACGGAGCGTCACGCAAAAGGGGAGAGGTACGCCGAGATCTCCGTGGACGGGCGGGTTGGCGCGGTGGTGGTCCTGAACGAAAACGGGCTCTACACCCCCGAGGGGCGGCCGGCCGTGCAGATCGCCGTTCGGGACGGCGCCGTCGGGTTCGTGAGCTCCGATTGCCCGGACAAAACGTGCATCCATCTGGGGTTTCTGTCGAGGCCAGGCCAGTCGGCCGTGTGCCTCCCCAACAGGGTCGTCGTCCGCGTCGTCGCGAGGGATGCCGACGACGCGGACGCCCTGGACAGCACGACTTATTGATTGAGAATCAATGTCGACAACAGCAAGACCATGGGGCTCCGCCCCTCGGCAAAAACCCCGCAGGGGACTCAGTCCCCTGACCCCGTTAGTTAAGAACATTTGTTAAGAACATTTATTAAGAACATTTGTTAAGAATATAAGGAGATTCAGGATGAAAAAATTTACGCTGCTCGAACTCACGACGCTTTCGCTCATGCTGTCCATGATCTTCGTCCTCTCCATGATCGAGGGGATGCTGCCGCCCCTGCCGTTTCACATGCGCTTCGGGCTTTCGAACGTGGTGACGATGTACGCGCTTTTTTTCATGGGCAAACGCGCCTCCTTTATGCTCGCGACGCTGAAATCCCTTTCCGTCTTCCTGACGCGGGGCCCGGTGGCGGG
>JAISSA010000202.1 GCA_031273365.1 Synergistaceae bacterium | reverse complement strand
AATCAGCCCGTCCAGAGGCTCGGGATGCTGCAGGTCCGGCGGCGTCTCCTCATTGTGCCACTGCGTTTCCAGAAGGTCCAGCACGTCGGCCGTCCGCCCCGTCTTTCCCGCTGCCCGTTTCCGCGCCGGAGCGCCCTTCGTCTTCCTGTTGGGAGGAAGCATGCTCAGCTCTCCTCTTCGAAGTCTTTGTTTTCGTTCCCCGACAGAGCCCTCCGCAGCTTTGCGCTGTCTTCCATGAGCTTTTTCAGCCTGGACCGAACCAGGCAATGCACCGAGTCCGCGGAAAACGTCCCGTCCCTCTTTTCTCTGCCCGCCTTTACGCCCGTCAGGAGCTCTATGCCCTCGTCGATCGTCGAGACCGCCCAGATGGAGAATTTTCCGTTCTTCACGGCCTCTATCACCTCGTGATTCAGCATGAGGTGCCTGACGTTCCGCTTCGGGATCATCACGCCCTGACCTCCGGCCAGCCCGCCGATTTTACAGTACTCGTAAAACCCTTCGATCTTTTCGTTGACCCCGCCGATGGGCTGGACGTTGCCGAACTGGTCGACCGAGCCCGTGACGGCGATGCCCTGTTTCAGCGGCAGCCCGGAAAGGGCGGAGAGCAGGCAGTAAAGTTCGGTCGAAGACGCGCTGTCTCCCTCGATTCCGCCGTAGTTCTGTTCGAACGTGATGCGCGCGGACAGGGTGAGCGGCATGTGCTGAGCGTATTTTCGGCCGAGAAAGCTCGAAAGGATCATCAGGCCCTTGTTGTGAATGGGCCCCGTCATCTTCACCTCGCGCTCGATGTTGACGACGCCTTCCTGTCCCATGTAGACGTTGGCCGTGATGCGGCTGGGATGCCCGAAGCGGTAGTCCGTCAGGTCGATGACGGAAAGGCCGTTGATCTGTCCGACGGCCTCGCCTTTCGTGTCCACGCGGATGACGCCCGTGGCGAAGGCGCGCGTCAGCTTCTCCTGATACAGGCCGGAGCGGTATTTTTTATGGTCGATGGCCTTTTGCACGTGGGACCGGTCCACCGTCGCGCTCCCCTTCGTCATCGCCCAGGCGTGGGATTCCATGACCAGCTCCCGAATCTTTCCGGTTTCGATCGACATGAGATCCTGATCGTCCGCCGCGCGGCTGGTCCACTCCACGACCTCGGAGACGGCCTCCGCGTCGAAGGGCAGCATCTTCTCCTCGCGTATCACGTCCGCGATGAAAGAGGCCATCTGTCTTTCCGTCGCCCTGTTGCGCGGCATGTCGACGTCGAAACTCGCCCGTATTCTGAAAATTTTCCCGAATTCGGGGTCGTAGTGCTGAAGCAGCTCGTACATCCAGGGCGTCCCCACCATGACGACCTTCAGGTTCGTCGCTATGGGCGTCGGCCTCAGCGAAGAGACGGGGATGGCGCCGTACTGCTCGCCCAGGTTTTCGATGGCGACCTCTCCGGTGCGCATCACCCGCTTGATGGCCTCCCACGACATGAAGTTCATCAGCACCTTTTCGGCGTCGAGGACGAGAAACCCGCCGTTGGCCCTGTGAATGGCGCCCGCCACGATGCGCCGGAAATCCGTGTAGAGGTACCCCTGACGGCTTTCGTACTCGACCTTCCCCGCCAGGTTGTAGTACGTGGGGTTGGTCTCCCATATGACGGGCGCGCCGCCCTTCGGGTCGTTGCTGACGAAGAGGTTGGCCGAGTAGCGGCTGAAGTCGACGTCGGCCGACTCGTCTCTCACCGACGTGACGAAGGTCCCGAAGTTTTCGATAATGTCCTCGGCCAGCCGGTCGAACCACTTCGCGAGGTTCTCGTTGGAAACGTATTTTTCGCGGATATCCGCCAGCCACGGCGCGATCGCCGCCCGGCAGATTTCGGCCTCCAGCTTGCTTATCGCTTCCTTCAGCTCTTTTTCCATATCCCGAATCTGCCGCAGGGCCAAAAGCGTCTTCTGCGACACCTCCTCCGAGATCGCCTGCCATTCCTTCTGTTTTTCGTCGCTCAGGGCCTCGAACTCCTCCTGCTGAATTTCGCGGACGACGGGTTTGCCCTCCTCGTCCTTCGTCTCCACCATCGGGATATTGACAAATCCCTGAGGCGTGCGCTTCAGGGAAAAACCCTTTTCGGCCGACCAGGCCTTGAGCTCATCCATGATCGCCCCGGCCTTTTCCTGAAATTCCCTGACGTACTGAGCCTTGGCATCCTCGTACTGACTCTTCTCGAAGGCTTTGCTGATGGTAACCTTGAGTTCGTTGATCAGCTCATCCAGGGCCGAGCATAACTGCCTGCCGTGTCCGGCGGCCAGCTTCATCGCCAGGGGCTGGCCCGGCTCGTCGAAGTTATACACGTAGACCCAGTCGTCCGGGGCGGGAATTTCTCCTGCCCTTTCCCGCAGACGCCTGAGCGCGTAGCTGGTGCGCCCGCTGCCCGGATATCCCGTGACGAAAATATTGTAGCCCCTGCCGGGCACGTTGAGCCCGAAGGAAATGGACTCGATGGCGCGTTCCTGGCCGATAAGCCCCCGGGCGGGATGAAGCTCCTCCGTCGTTTTGAACCCCCAGCTTTCGGGATTTCCAACCTTTCTCAATTTATCGGGCGACAGTTTCCATTTGTCCATCATATCGATCACGCCTTCATGTGATATTGAGGATGTCAGTTTTTTTAATTCTACCTTAGAAATGCCCTGTGGGCCAAAATTCGACGAAAGTCCGCCACTTTACGGACAAATCCGGCCGCCTGAACGCAACGGAGCCCGAACAGATACACTGTGCTGCACTCCTGTCCCGTAATCAATGTCAACAACTTAAGGAAGAAAATTAACGGGGTCAGGGGACTGGGAAAAATCCCCTGCGGGGTGTGGGGCGGAGCCCCGCAGTTTCGCTTACGTTGTTGACATTGTTGACATTGGTCCCGTAATTGTAACTCCAAAGGCGCGTTCCCTGTAACGCGGGCCTCGGAGATGTTATAGTACAATGAGCGGGGGAGACAGTACACGTATTGAAAAGCATATTATGAAAAAGCATATTATGGAGGGATGATCGTTGCGTGATTCATTGACTTTTCTTTTCAGGTACATCTGGCCGCCCGCCGTGTTTGCGGGCGTAATGTCGTTGTTGGGCGAATGGCGTCGCTGCGATTTGAAGGACAGGGCCATTCTGACGGTGTTTTTCATTCCCGCCCTGTTGTCCGTGGGCGGGTTGCTGTTCTGCGTCGCCTGGTTCGTGCTCTTCAAACTGCCCGCGTTTATTCTGAGCGTTCTCGGCTGGCTGTTGCTGATCTCGCTTTTCAGCGGAGGCGGGCTTTTCTGCAACGAAAAAATCAGGGGCGGCCGTCCGTCAGAAAACTCGACGCGTCACGCCTCAGACGTGTACGACGTGCCGAACGGCGATGCGTCCCAAAGCGAAGGGCCCCCAAAAAACTGGTTCGACGGCATACGCAACATGAAGTGGCCGCGCTGAAACAGGATTTAACAGGACTGCTGTCTCAGGTCGAGAGGGTGCCTCACCGGCCGCCGCCACCCTCTTTTAATTTATCAATTGCGCTAAGGCCGATCTGCGAGATCTGAGAGATCTGAGAGAAGAAGGAGGACCCCATGCCGGAAAAACTCGCCCGTTTCGGAGTGACCGTTCCGGAGGACATGCTGGCGGAGTTCGACGATTGCCTGAAGCGAAGCGGGAAGGAAAACCGCTCGGACGTGATCCGCCAGCTCATGCGAAGTCACCTCACGGAGGAACGCTGGCAGGAGGAGGACGGACAGGTCTATGGAACGGTAACCCTGATGTACGACCATCACACCTCCTCGATATCGAAGGCGCTGACGGCCGTGCAGCACGTTCATGGCGAGGTCGTCGTCTGCGCGACGCACGTCCATGTCACCCACGAGACGTGCCTGGAGTGCATCGTGCTGAGAGGCGACTCCCTGCACATCAAAGCCTTTCTTTCCGCGCTCGGAAAAATAAAGGGCATCAAAAGCGTCGATACCATCATCACGTCGGGGATATAAAAATAAAAAGACCCCGAATGAGAGCTTCGGAGTCCCTTTGTATCAATTTATATTCAATGTCGTCAACTTAAAAAACCGCGGGGCGCCGCCCCGCACCCCGCAGGGGACTCAGTCCCCTGACCCCGTTAATTTTTTACGCTGTCTCTTCTCCCTCTTCTGTCTCTCCGGACGGCGCGGCGGTTGCCGCGGCCCCTACGCCCTCGATCTGACTCAGCGGGATATTTCCATAATTCAGCGTCTCGAGGATAACCCCCTCGTTGGGATCGAACCACACCGCCGCGACGACGTCCGCCACCCCCGTCGGCACGCCGTCGTCGCCTGTGTAGGAAAAAGCGACCAGCCTGCCCACATAGCTGGCGGCCGAATACTGCTCCATGCTGGAAAGACCCTCCAGCGCCGTCGTCATATTGGTCATCTGCTCCAGCGTACTGAACTGCGCCATCTGGGTGATAAATTCGCGATCATCCATGGGGTTCAGTGGATCCTGGTTGGAAAGCTCCGCGATCAGAAGCCTCAAAAACGCGTCCTTCCCCAGCTCGTTCGATACGGTACGCGACGCCGCCGCAAGCTGATCGCCCGACAACGCCGACGTAGCGCTAACACTGTTTATCGCCATCTTTACCTACCTCCTAACCCACCCACCAGAGCAATCCCTGAGTCAGGTCCACTCTGAAAACCGTCTGCCCGTCCTGGCCATCGTCCGGGTCTTCCTTACCCGTGATCCCGCGCGTACGACTCTTCTGCTGCTCCGTGTCCTGATGTCGGCGGCTGTTCTCCTGCTGAACGTCCACCGAAAAATGAGCCAGCTCCACCCCCTGCTGCGCCAGAGACGTCCGAAGCTGAACGATCTGGTCCTGTACCAGTTGTCGGATTTGTTCGCTGCTCACTTTAATGGAGGCGTCCAGCCCCGTCGCCGTGCTGGTCAGTTCCACGCTGACGCGCCCCAGTGCGGGAGGATCCACGATCAGGGCCGCCTTCTGCTCCCCGTTCGCGCGAATGAACCGAACGACGTTGTCCAGCCCCTCACGAAGGGCCGCCTGCCCCGACAGAGGGCTTCCCTTCGAGCTCGGGAGCTCCAGCGCGCCCGTACGGGCCTCTCCCCGGCGGGTCATCACGTCGTCGAAAAATTGCTCGAAAGCCGACGTCCTGCGATTCGCAACCGGCTTCTCCGTTTCTTTGTCAGCCCCGGCGACCGCAGGCCTGCCCGCATCCCTATCGGACAGATCGCCCCTGTCCGCCTGCCCCCGGGAGTCTTTGCCTCCGCCGGAAGTCTCCCCGTTCGCGGTCTGACCGCCCCCTTCGGCTCGCCCCCCGGCGGCCGAAACAACAGGCCCTTCCGCCTCGACGACGGAAGACGCCTTCTCAGCCCGCTCTCCCTCCCGGGGAATCCCCGCCGGAGATGTCCTCCCGGAGATTTTCTCCGGCTTCCTTTCAGATAGCCTCTCAGATGTCTTTTGCGAAACATCGTTTCCAGGGTATAAAGAAACAGGAGAAGCGACGCCTTCCTCTATATCCAAGCGCATATCCGGGTTTCCTTTTTCCGCAGCATCAAAAGAAAGCGTCGACAAAATCGAACCGGCAT
>JAISSA010000171.1 GCA_031273365.1 Synergistaceae bacterium | reverse complement strand
TCAATCAAAGTATCTTGAGAACACCTATGGCTTTGCTATCCTGCCGCATGTACTCGCGGAGTACAAATGGCTCAAGTGGTATGGCAACGATTTCTCGCAATGCGTCGTTGAAATCGAATCGGCGTGGGAGAATCGAGCCCAAAAAGATGAAACTCCTCTGTCATGATTTGAAATTTTCATCGCCTGTTTCATTGCCGTAAACGTCATCATCGTTTTGATCATTAGTGTCCAGCCTGGAGCCGTCAGGGAACCTGATGTTCTCCGGGCGCAATTTATTCAATGATCTCAACGCCTTACGGGTATTCAAAATCCACTCTTCAAGGTCGATCATAAGGTCATTGAAATAGGCACTCTCCAGGAATAACTCTTCCGCGCAATCGCGACAGCCATCGTTGAAAACGCGCTCTGCCAGCGCTTCTATCCTCTTTCTTTTGTCGTAAACGTCTTCAGCAATACTGGAAGCGGCCACAATATGCCGGATCGAGTCGAAAGACCTGATATCTTCTATGAACCTCTGTATGTCAAAAGGAAAACCGCGCAGTTTCTCCCATTCTTCATCGGTAATTGGACAATTGTTTTTCATGTGGACATCACGCCTTTTTGTCATTAATGCCTCCGCTCAATTTTTAGCCTCATTTTGCGGATACCCTCTAAAATATCTTCGTTCGTCTGATTATCGGGCCATTCGTCGCATTCTTCGGTATAGTTTCCCTTTTCGAAATCGAACTGACGCAAAAAATACGCCGTGCCCACCGCGCCGAGTTCTTTTTTCAACGCGGCCATTCCCGCCCGCCGACTACGGACGGATTGTGAAAATCTACAGTCGGATTATCATTCATTTCTCATAACCTCCATTGACCAGTAAACCGGATTATCAAGCCGAACGCGCAAATCATTACCGCGGTAGCGTCTTGTCCCAGGTAGAAAATTGCTCCGCAAACTGCATCATCCTTCGTAAATTCCTCAATTTGAAGTTGCGCCCGTACTTATTTTGTAATTGTGTCGCCAATGCCGACACAATTTGTTTCCCGTAATCAGCGCGTCTATTATGCAGAATAGCATCATTTACAAGCCGCCCGATTTGCCAAAACATCAGGGTGAGTGTGCTGTTTGCGTGAGAAGCGATGATTTTTTTATTCTGTTCGATCATCAGAGATATTTTATCGAACAGTGATTGTTCTGAGTCTATGCCGTCCATCTGCCATCCAGCCCTCTAAAAGTCTGCAAGCTATAACGCAACCAGGTTGATTTCTGGAACAATACCATGATTGTATCACGAACCATCCATCTTCATTCAGGAGCTTTACGGTTCCCAAATCCGCAGGTTAGCGTCGAGCACATACCATCAGCACCGGGGAGAAGCAAAAAATTGGAAGGAATATTACCTTCGACCTGAAATTTACCTCAAAATTCCGATTTTGTGCATGACCATCCATTCCGTGGCGTTCCCGCCAACGGCTGCTTCTTCTATGGGCACTGCTCCGGCAGCACTTGACCCGCTGCCGCGCAGAAACTCATCAATCGATCCCGCGCATACATGAACCACTCTGCCGCTTGTCCTTTTGCATAGATCTTCAGCACCTGAGGAACGTAGCAATGTTGCGGGGGTCGGGAGAAAGCTGTTGCATAAGAGTCTTGCCAACAATATGATTGAGTTCAGATACATTGCGCATGTTGGTGCACCTCCAGTTTTTAGTTTTCTCAAAACGATTAAAACTGAAAACATCAACTCTCGAAACGTGTTTTTTATTGACAGATAAAGGTCGGGAGGGTACTTCCCCTCCACTGCGACCCGAACCCGTTTGCCGCTGAAAAGAGGGTGGCGGCTCTCCGTTCCGGTGAAGCACCCTCCCGACCTGAGGCAACTCAATAGTCATATTTATTCTTATGCAATGTATTATTTGTATCTTTTTAGCGATTCAGCTAAATAAAGTTTTGTCCGTCACTCAGCTCCCCGATACGCCGCTTTCCGGTGCGCGACCCTTACTTTCAGGTATAGAATTTTACCTGAAGGTGCATACTTGCCCATATAATTTAACGATGCTATTTTATCACAGGGATATTTTGCGCGCGGTTACGGCGAATTGGCTTTTAGAGCCTGAAAATGAAGAATATGAAGGATAAGGATATGAAAAACGGGGACGAGGTAATCGATTCATGGAAAACATAAAAATCAGAAAGATGGAAATCTCCGACGTGGAGGCGGTTGTCGTGGTCGGCGTGGAGGCCTTCCGGCAGTCGAGCTTTTACAGGTATATTGCGCCCGACGAGAAAGAGCGGGTGCGATTCCTCGAGACGATGTTTCGGCAGCGCGTCGTTCGCGGGCTGGCACAGAACAAGACGGACCTGGCGGTGAGGGACGACGGGAAAATTATCGGGGCGGCCACGTGGGTTCCTCCAGGCGAGCCCATGAAGGACGAACATGTTCCCCAGCTCGTGAGGGGCATAAGGCACCTTCTGTCCGGGTATTCCCCCGGGGTCGTCGCGCGGTGGATCGGCTTTTACGAAATCCTGCTCACGAGCATGAGAAAAAGCGTCCAACAGCCGTTCTGGAGCCTGTCGCCGGTCGTGGTGCTGCCGGAGGAGCAGGGCAAGGGCGGAGGGTCGAGGCTGATTCGTAAAAAACTCGAGGAGATCGGATCGCTCCCCTGCTTCCTGGCCACTCAGAGCGCCGCCAATCGCGATATCTACGGTCGATACGGATTCCGAACGACGGTCGAGGATCGGCTGGGCAGGGACAACGGGCGGGAAGGCGACATCGTCAGCTACGCGATGGTCCGTCCCGCTCAATGCGATCCAAAAGTCGAGCTTCTTTAAAAAAAGCTCCTCGTCACTTCCGGCAAATGAGGGGGCCAGAGATTCAGCTTTCGGTCTTCATCAGCTTCCAGGCCATGGCGGAAAGCAGCAGCCCTCCCAGGACCAGGAGCCCCCAGACCAGGCCACGCTGCCACAGGACGCCGCGCTCCGGGGGCGCGCTTTCCCTTCCCCGGGCAGAAACGGCGCCGGAGGGTGGCCCGATCTCCGCCTCCAGCATGTCTCCATACCCGTTCCGAAGAAGAGAGGCGTTTTGCAGGCTCAGCTCCTTTCCGGAGCTGCCGAACGCCAGAATGAAGGGCGCTTTGCCCTGCGCCAGGAAAAGGAGTTCGCAGGTCCGCCAGGTGATCTTCATCCCGGGCGGCGAGCCGGAGAACGCGGTTTCGAACTCGATTCGCCAGTATCGGTCCTCGCACAGGCCGACGGAGACGTCGGGGTTCGACAGGACGGACGACGGGCTCCGCACCATCGAAAGCTCCGTACGCCCGCGCGGGACCCAGGCGCTTCCGCGGCCGGAGCGGGAAAGGTAGCGGATCCTGTAGAGCCCGGGCTCCTGCAGGACGAAGTTGACCCTCGACACGGGAAACGCGCCCGAAAGGTCGTACTCCACGGCCCCGGCGACGGCCGTTCCCTCGAAAAAGGCGGAGTCCTCCCGGACGGCGCTGCGCCGGAGGGTCGCGGAGTAACGAACCTCCTTCAGGGCGAAGGAGGCATCCGTGCCCTCTACTCGGAGCAGGAGGTAACGCCCGGGCGCGTGGGGCAGGGCGACCCTGTCGCTGGCGAGGCGCGCGCTCTCGTTACGGAGCCGGATCAGAGGCGCGTCCTTCAGGATCGGACGCCAGTCGCGCAGATTCTCGCTCTCGAAGGCGGAGAGCCTCGCGGACAACCCTGTCACGTTCTCCGGCAGAGACAGCCGCAGATCGTGGGCCCCGGCTTCGCCCACGGGGGCGGCTATGGCCGAAAAATCCAGGAGGTAACGGCGATCGTGGGGCTCCGTACTCTTCGAACCGCCCGCGACGGCGATGATTCGACCCCCCGGTCCGGTCTCGACGTAGACGTCGATGGGCCCGATCTGCGATGGGCTTCCCGGCTGATCCCCCATTTTCGCATCCGGCGGGAGCTCGTAAAAGGGGACGGGCAGTTCGGGCTGCCGCACGGCGTCGTCGGTCGGCGGAACCGCCCGCACGGCAAAGGGAACGAGCTCCGCGTTCGCGTTGAACACCGCCAGGTCCCGCTTCTGTGACTGCACCAGCCCCTCGTAAACGAACTGCGGAATCGAGAGTCTGTAAAGAGCGCCGTCGAGCGTCGTCTTCAGCTCGCGGACGTGAACGAAGTCGTTCAGGGACGCGCCCGATGGCTCGGCGTCAACCCGGCCGCCGGACAGAGCCAGCGCGAGACACAGCAAAAACAGGGTTTTCCATATTTCACGTACAAACCTGATTTCACGCACAAACCTGATTTCACGGACAGACCCGATTTTACGGACAGACCTGTGAAATATGCGATGCTTGAAGACGCGGTGCGTCATGACGTCAATCCTCCCTCCTCAGGTTCGGCCGCGTCGTTTTTTTCGTCGCCCATGGGCGGAAGGGGCGCGGCCCAGCCAATCAAAAGAAACAGGCCGCCCAGGACGAGAAAGGCCAGTATCCGGGTGAGCGTCGCGGCCCTGTTCAGGTCCACCAGCAGCAGCTTGAGCATATCGGCGGCCAGAAGTTCGGCTCCCGTGCGCCACAGAGCGCGGTTCCGCGTTTTTTTCCCGAGGAAGATCGCCCCCAGCCCCAGAACACCCCACAGGATGGCGGCGACGGCCTGAAAGTGCGAGGTGCGCACCACGTCCCACAGGCTGTAGAACGGCGTCGCGGCCAGGTACCACCAGGTGCCGCGCGCCGCCACCTGGTTAATCCACACGAAAAACAGCGCGGCGAGCTCCCACCTCACCCCCGGCGACCGCCTCTCTTCCGTTCGCTCCGGTACGGCGAGCCCGATCCACAGGGCGAAGGAGAGCATGACGACCGCCTGCCACAGCTCCAGGGGGTTCAGCAGGGGGATGAAGACGCCGTAAAAGGCGCTGCCCTTTCCTGAAAAACTCGTGAGGAAGGGCAGCGCGCGGAAAAGCAGAGCGACGCCGCCGAACGCGACAAGCGGCTGCCTCCAGGCCGACATTGTCTCTTCGAACCTCAGCGACCGCGAGAGGCAGAAGAGCGCAGCCAGAAGAGGCAGAGCGGAGAAAAGGCGCGCGTGGTCGAGGCCGAACCGGAGTCCCGCCTGGAACATCGTCCGGTTGAACAGGGAGAGCCCGATCAGGAGCGCAACGAGAAAAACGGCCTTCGAAAAAAGCGTCGCAGCCGTTCTGCGCAGCAGGTAAAGAGAGGTTCCGACGGACCCCAGATAAACGACGGCGTCCAGCGCGGCCGTGGACGGAGAGAGGATGTCGCGGAACGGGAAGCCGGCGGGGGGAACGACCTGCCGAAGGAGGTTGTTTACCGCCTGGAGCGCGCCGAGGACGAGCGGCCCGGTCAGCAGAAAACGGGTGGATTTCCAGCCGAAGCGCTCGGACGCCAGGCACGCGACCAGGGCCGTGACGCAGACGACCGAAAAGACGGAGAGCCAGGGGAGCCCCAGGCGGGGTACCTGATCGCAGACCGTCGCCCACCACCAGAGCGAGCCCAGGACGACAAACGCCCAGGAAAGAGCGGAGTACGCCATCTCGCCGCCTCTTTCAAAGATTGCCTGCAGCCACCTCTCCCACTCGTCCTCCAAAGGGCCGCCGAACGAGGGGCGGAAGCGCGAGGCAAAAAATCCGCTGACCCAGTGAGACGCCGCGAACAGCAGACCACTGACGAAAATGGGACTCAGCGGCTCGCTCCAGTTCAGCCGACCCAGCACAGGGATATAGAGCCCTATCGCTCCGAGGTGGAAAACGACGCCGCCGAGCAGCAGTTTACAACTGCCCCAGCGGTACGCCATGACGATTAAAAACGCTCCCTCGGCCGCCCATATCGCGAAGGACAGCGAGCTTTCGAAGGCGTAGGGCACGACGAAGTTGGAGAACAGAAGGCACAGGCCCATATGGAGGTGCGGCAGGATACGAGCGTTCTCCCTTTCGCGCCCTTCGCGGCGCAGGAGCGCGCCGACAAGCAGGTGCGTCAGGCCGAGGCCCAGGGAGGTAAGGGCCATGCCGTACTTCAAATGCCCGACAACCTGCATTTGAAGGAAGAAAAAGCTGAACGGCACGCTCACGGCCAGCAGCAGGTCGGGCCGTCTCTCCCCGGATTCGGGCGTCCCGCGCCTGCGTCCCGTGCAGAGCGCGGTCAGCGTCCAGGTCACGAAAAACGCCAGAAGGAAGGGTTCCACGGAGCCAAAGAGCTCGGGGCGCCAGTCGCGAAGCCCCCAGGCCGTTCCGACCCCAAGGGTAAAAAGAAACCCCAGGCGGTTCAGAAGACGCCAGTCGCGTTTCACGGTAAGCGCCAGAATTTCCAGGTTCAGCAGCGAGTAGATGGAAAAGAGCGCCATGTGGTTGCGGCTGCCCGTGCTGACGAGGATCGGCGCGACGAACCCGCCCAGAACGGCGAAGAGCGCCAGCGGCTGGTAGTCCTGCAAAAGGGCCAGCAGGACGGTGAAGACGGAGAGGACGAGCATGGCGACGACAGCGGGCGCGGGCGACAAAACGGGCAGGCCCGTGGAGAGCGCGTTGAACTTCGTTGCGCCAAGAATGACGAGGTAAAGAACTCCCACGCCACCGCCCTGAAGGATCAGTGCGTAGACGCGCCGCCGTTCCCGGATGCGGAACCCGAACCCCGCCATGACGATTCCGGTGACGGCCGCGGCGGCGAGGCGCATCTCCAGCGTGAGGACGCCGATCTGCACCGCGTAGCTGAACAGCAGGCCGAAACCCACGAAAAACAGCAGCACCCCCGCGCAGACCCAGATGTTCCCCTCCTCCAGGAGCCAGGAGAAGAACCTCCGCGCCGCCTGCTCGAGGGGCCCGGGTCTTTGCGGCTGCGGCTCCTCGACGGCGAGGGACTCGTATCGATACTCCTGCAGGTAAGGCGCGGGCTCTTCTTCGGGTTTTTCGGCAGCTTCCGGCCCGGACGCCGCGAAGTCTGGTTCTTTGGCGATTTCGGCGACTTCGGAGATCTCCATAACCCCGGCGGGCTCTTCGACAGGAGCCTCTTCGGAGACGGGGATAACCAGAACCTCGGCCGCCCGCGGGATTTCGGACGCTTGTGGGACCTCAGACGCCTGCGGAATCTCAGATGCCCGCGGGATTTCGTATGCCTGCAGGGCCTCGGGCAACGGCCGGTCGGGCAGGGTTTTCCCTTCCCCGACGAGTGGTTTTTCGTTTTCGGTTGCGTTTTCAGTCGCGCCGGCGCATTTTTGCGCCTCTTCGACGTACTGTTTCAGACGTTGCTCCATCTGGTGCAGCTCTTCCCTGAGAAGCTGCGCCAGATTTTTTTCCAACCCTCCGATGTAGCCCAGGAGGACAAACGGGGCGATAAAAAGCCATAACAAACCCAGAGCGATCAGGCCCAGCATAGGTTTCAGACCTCCATATCCTTAACGCAAACCTTCCATATTAATTTTCTTCCTTAAAATGGCACTGCGCCGTCTCGCAGGAGGTGCTTTCGAAACGCCTGGGCGACTCCGTCGCGGTTGTTGGGGCCAGTGACGACGTCCGCCAGGTTTCGAATTTCCTCGCAGCCGTTCTCCATGGCGATCGCCAGCCCGGCCTCCCTGAACATCGGGATGTCGTTCGTATAGTCGCCGAAGACACAGATTTCTTCCTTTTTGACCCCCATGATCCGGGCAAGCTCCCTCACGCCGCTGCCCTTGTCCACCTCCGGCGCCAGCACGTCCACCAGCGTCGGATCGGAAAAAGTGTACGCGAGGTCGCGGCGGTTTTCCAGAAACTCCTTCACGCACGCCCTGCCGTCGTCGTCCAGGCGATAGATCAGTATCTTGTGTATGGGGGGCCGAAGGCCGTTTTCATGGTCCCCGTCGAAGATGTGAAGCGGAATTTCCCTCTCTCCGGCCGCGGTCGCAATGTTGTTGTAGGCCATAAAACGCTCGATGCATTTCCCCCCGCGCGAAAAGAAACCTCCGTCCGGACCGAGCGCGCAGTAGTCGAACCCCATGCGGGCGCACAGGGAAAAGAGCCGCCTTGCGCCATCCACGGGAACCGGCTTCTGATAAAGCACCCTGTTTTCGATCGGGTCAATGATCGCGGCGCCGTTGGACGAGATGAAGGGGAGCTCCAGTCCAAGCCTCTTTATGTAGACGTCGAGCATAAGATAGAGCCGGCCGGAGCATATCGTCGTCAGGATCCCCTCCTTCCGCGCCTCGCGGATCGCCTCCATGCTGCGTTCCGAAATTTTCTTTTCGTCGTCGAGCAGGGTCCCGTCCATGTCGCAGACCACCAGACGAATTCCGCTTCCTGCCGCCCCGAGTTCCCGTTCCGTCGTCGAAGACCTCATTGAATACCTCCTCATCGTAAGCGTTTGGGCCCGGCGGGATAAAACCCCGAGACCCGGGCGGTTACAACTATATCATGACGCCCTCAGAAAACAGGCCTTGATGCGGAGAGCCGGCAACGAGCATTTACTGTTTTTAAAAATCGTCATTAAATCTATGCTTTATAAAAATTATC
>JAISSA010000074.1 GCA_031273365.1 Synergistaceae bacterium | reverse complement strand
CCAACGTTGTGGTGCGACTTGATGACGACGGAACCCTTTTTGCTCCCGCCGCTCTCGATGACGTCGGGGTAGATCGTCCCCTGCAGAAGCCAGTCCACGCTGATTCCCCTGCGAAGCTTTGTCGCCTCTTCGTCGAAGACCTGTATGAAGAGTTCGCCGATAATTTTGCGTTTTTCTTCGGGGTCGACGGCCCCTTTCAGGCCTCCCAGAAACAGCTCGGACGCGTCCACGTGGCGCACGGAAAGGCCGAGACCGGCATACGAATCCAGCACCTGCTTCGCCTCGTCCTGACGCATCAGGCCGTGGTCGACGAAGATGCAGTCCAGCTGAGAGCCGATTGCCTTATGGACCAGCGTCGCGGCCACGCTGGAGTCCACGCCGCCCGACAGGCCGCAGATCACGCGTCCGGAGCCGACTTGTTCACGAATCTCCCCGACGGAGCGCGTGATCCAGTCGCCCAGGTCCCAGTCGCCCCTGCAACCGCAGACGTCGAAAAGAAAGTGCCTCAGAATTTCCGTGCCATACTGTGTATGGACAACCTCCGGGTGAAACTGAAGCCCGAACAGTCCCGCGTCGGCGTTCTCCATAGCCGCGATCACGCCGTGTTTCGTGAGCGCGGTCGCGTGAAAATTCGGCGGCAGGGTTTCCACGCGGTCGCCGTGGCTCATGATGACCTCGAAGGACTCCGGCAGCCCCGCAAAGAGGCGGGAATCCCTCTGCCGACAGAGGGGCGTCGTCCCGTACTCCGGCTTTTCTCCGCTGACGACGCGGCCTCCCCGAAATTTCGCCAGAAGCTGCATCCCGTAACAGACCCCCAGGACGGGAATCTTCATGTCGAAAATTTCTTCGTGGACGGTAATGGCGCCCTCGTCGTTTACGCTGTCGGGGCCGCCCGAGACGATGAGCCCCCCCGGCGCGCTCGCGCAAATCCGCTCCATCGAGACATCCCACGGCAACACCGTGCTGTGAATCTTCATTTCCCGCACACGGCGGGCGATCAGCTGAGTAAACTGCGACCCGCAGTCAATAATCACGATATTATCCAAATAACAGACCTCCCCGTATCCAGGCTGAAACTATTCTACGGTGACGCTTTTGGCCAGATTGCGCGGCCGGTCGATTTCGCGTCCCATGAGGGATGCAAGGTGATACGCGAAAAGCTGCAACGGCACGATGGTCAGAAAGGGGGTCAGTTCATCCTCGGTCGCCGGGACAAAGATGCAGTCGCTCGCAAAACGGCTTATTTCTCCGTCTCCTTCGGTTGCGATCGCGACGATGGGCGCGTTGCGGGCGCGGGCCTCCTGAAGGTTCGAGAGCGTTTTTTCGTAAAAGAGATCGCGGGGCACGACCGCAACCACCGGCAGGTTGACGTCCAGCATGGCGATGGGGCCGTGTTTCATCTCTCCGGCGGCGTGCGCCTCCGCGTGAATGTACGAGATTTCCTTGAGCTTCAGGGCGCCCTCCATCCCGATGGCGCAGGAGAGCCCCCGCCCGATGAACAAAAACCCCGCGACCTTCATGTAATGCTCGGCGACGTCGCGTATCGCGTTCCCCTGAAGGACGAGGGACTCGATTTTGAGAGGCAGCCGGACCAGTTCCTCCGTCAGGCGCAGTTCGTCGCTCCGATCGAGACGGCCCCGCCGTTTGCCGATCCAGAGCGCCAGAAGCGACAGGGCCGCCAGCTGCCCCATGAAGGTTTTCGTCGCGGCGACGCCGATCTCGGGTCCCGCGCGCAGCTCCAGCACCGCGCCGACCTCCCTCGCCAGCGAGGAGTTGACCACGTTGGTCACCGCGAGACAGCGCGCTCCCCCCGCGCGGGCGCGACGCGCCGCGGCCAGAGTGTCGGCCGTCTCTCCGGACTGGGAAATAAAAACCGCCACGGTCTCCGCGTCGCAGATCATATGCCCGTAGCGGTACTCCGAACTCGTTTCCACCCGCACGTCCAGACCCGTAAACTGATCCATCAGACGCCCGGCGACCATGGAGGCGTAGTACGACGTCCCGCAGGCGACAAGGTGCACCCGGCGATACCTGCGGGCGTCCCCGTCGCTGAACGGAAACTCCGCCGACAGATCGACCCCGCCGTCGACGCGCCCCGCCAGAGTCCGGCGCAGAACGCTCCCCTGTTCCTCGATTTCTTTCAGCATAAAGTGCGGGTAAATTCCTTTGGAGGTCATGGACGCGTCCCACTCGACGGTCGAGAGCCGCACGTCCTTCGGCGCGCCGTCGAAGTCGTAAAGGGCGATGCTCCCGGCGGAAAGCTCCGCGATTTCCTCGTCTTCCATGAAGAGGATGCGATTGGTGTAGGGCAACAGAGCCGTTACGTCCGAGGCGCAGAATGCCTCGTCGGAAGGGGCGGCCAGGACCAGAGGCGGCCCTTTTCTGACGCAGTAAAAGTGGTCGGGAACGTCGGCGAAGAGGATCACGAACGCAAAAGCGCCGCGCAGGCGGGCACAGGCCTTTCGGATCGCGGCGAGGGGGTCTCCGTCGTACAGCGTCGCCATCAGACAGACGGCGACCTCCGTGTCCGTTTCGGAGCTGAAATGGACCCCCTGCCCCTTCAGCTCTTCCCTGAGTTCGTAGAAATTTTCGATGATGCCGTTATGAATGAGAACGACCCTGCCCTGCGGGTCCGCGTGCGGATGGGCGTTTTCGCGCGTCACCCCTCCGTGCGTCGCCCAGCGGGTATGGCCGATGCCGAGCCGGCCGCTCAGGGGGTGTTCCGCCATCTGCGCCTTCAGGTTCGCCACGCTGCCCACGCACTTCGATATTGCGATCTTTCGGCCGTCGGAGACTGCTATGCCCGCGGAATCATAACCCCTGTACTCCAGGCATTCCAGGCCGCCGATCACTACCCCGGAGACCTCTTCAGGACCCAGGTAACCCATTATTCCACACATCGGGCCAACCCCTTCGAGAAAGTGTATGTTTTTCTTTTATTATACATAATACATTAAAGGGCGAATATCCCCGTCAAATTAATTGCAGCTTTCCGAAAAAAGTGTTTCGGCGGCGTTCTTATCCGTTCTCG
>JAISSA010000068.1 GCA_031273365.1 Synergistaceae bacterium | reverse complement strand
GTCTCAGGAGAGGGCCTCGGAACATCGAGGCAGCTGCTTGGGGGTACACCCTCGAAAGGGGGTGATAATGTGGCGAAAATGATAGAGCTCCTGCGAGTTTTAGTCGAACTCACAAGAGCCCTTACGGAACTGATCCGAACTATCATCGAGTACATTAACCTCACTCGGGCGTAAGTCCGTTGTGGGGACACCACCCCACAATGGCAGCCCTGAAAACGCCGTCCGACCTCTCCCGGGCGGTATCTTCTGAAAAGAATTATACCTCATCCCTGCGTCTTTTTCAAAGTTTTTTTAAGTCTTTTTTTACCCGACTCCTGACGAATGCGGGCTGGATTTCCAGGCCGTTTAGCTGTAAACTCTGTCTCAGGAGAGGGCCTCGGAACATTGAGGCAGCTGCCTGGGGGTACACCCTCGAAAGGGGGTGAGACGATGGCGGAAATAATCGAGCTCCTGCGGGTTTTAGTAGAACTCGCAAGAGCCCTTGCGGAACTGCTCCGAATTATTCTTCGCGCACGTTGACCTTCACTCGGGCGTAAGTCCGTTGTGGGGGGTCCTCCCCACAATGGCAGCCCTGAAAACGCCGTCCGACCTCTCCCGGGCGGTATCTTCTAAAAAGAATTATACCTCACCCCTGCGTCTTTTGCAAAATTTTTTTCACCCATTTTTCTCAGCCTCCTGCATCCTGCGGAGAAAAAATGCCTGCCGCTAATTTTTCTCCGGGCCTCCGTCGCCCCGGCGAAACTCCGAGGGCGTCATCCCTACGTTTTTTCTGAAGACGTAGCTGAAGTAATGGGGGTCGTTGTAGCCCACCATGTACGCGATCTCCGAGGTGCGGATCGAGGTCGATTTCAGAAGCTCGCGGGCCCTGTCGAGCCGCGTCCGCGTCAGGCGCTCGATGAAGGTCGAACCGGTCTCCTGACTGAAGACCGTGCTGAAGTGATTGGGGGAGAGCCCGACGTGCTCCGCCACGGTGTCGAGCGAGATGGACCGGTCCGCGTAGTGCGCCGCAATGCAGGCCATCGACTTTTCGATAATGTCGCAGTGCTTGCAGGCCTTCAGGTCGATAAACGACCCATTTTTCGGACCGTTGCGGGACTCGCCGGGATCGATGTCCCGATACTCCAGTATCAGGCTGTTCCCCGTCTTTTCGAGGTACCGCATCGCCTTCTTCGCGCCGGACATCGACTTTTGGAGCTCCGATATATGCCCGACGGGCGAGCCCAGCGCCACCGAGACCCGGCAGGAGCCGTTGCGCTCACCCTCGTGCCTGACCGCCTGAGCCGCGGAGTACGCCTCGTTCTCGAGGGTCTTTTCGTCGCTCGCCGCGCAGATGAACACGATCCGCTCCGCACCCTCGGGAAAGGCCACGATGTTCTCGTTGGCGGCCAGGATCGAGAGGATCAGAGAACTCGTCCGCGCCAGAAGCCGCCCGTCATCCGACTCGTGGGAAAGCGGATCGCCGGGCACAATCTCGACCAGCGCCGCAAGGCAGCAACCGGCCCCGACGAACGCCTCTGGAAGCTCCTCCTCGATCGCTCCCTTGAGCTCCGCCCCGTTCCTCCCGTGAATCAGTTTCGACAGGGCCTTTTCCGCCTTCAGCCTGCGGGCGTCCGTGGCCACTTTTTCGAGGGCCTCGATCGTCCGACGCCGCTCCCGCTCCTCCTCGATCTGAGCCGCCGCCGTGCGCAGGGCCTGAAACAGAATGGCGGAGGTCACGGGCTTCAGAAGATACTCGCTCACGCCGATTCGGATCGCCTGTCGGGCGTACTCGAACTCGTCGTGCCCGCTCAGGATGATGATCTTCACCCACGGCATCATGTGCGCGACGCGCCTCGAAAGCTCGATGCCGTCCATGAAGGGCATTTTTATGTCCGTGATCAGGATGTCGGGAAGAAATTCGGAGATCAGCGACAGCGCCAGCTCCCCGTCCGAAGCCTCGCCCACCAGCGAAAAGCTGGAGCCGTCCCGGTTGAGGCTGTCGCGAAGCCCCGCGCGCATCGCCGCCTCGTCGTCGACGAAAAAAACCTTATACACGCTCCGCCCCCCTTTCAGGCATCTTCGGCAGAACGAAGGAGACCGTCGTCCCCGCGCCCGGAGCGGACTCTATGAGCAGCCCGCTTTCCGGAGAGTAATAGAGCTCCAGCCTGCGGTTGACGTTGAACAGCCCGAAGCCCGCCCCCCTTTGCGTTTCGTCCCGCCGGGATTCGGCGTTCGGACCCGTCTTTATTCGCCTTCGGACCTGTTCCAGCCTCTCCCCGGTCATTCCGATCCCCGTGTCCGAGACCCTGAAGGCGATTCCGTCGGCATGACGTCCCGCCGACACGACGATCCTTCCCCGTTCGCGCATATTCCGTATGCCGTGGTATATCGCGTTTTCGACCAGCGGCTGCAGCAGAAACTTCAGCACGGCCTCGTCCGAAATCGCCCCGTCCACGTCGATGGTATATTCCAAAATGTCATTGTAACGCATCTGCTGGATTATCAGGTAGTTTTCCACGTGCCGGACCTCCTCGCGCAGCGGGATAAAGTCCACCCCGTGGCTGAGGGTGATCCTGAAAAACGAGGAAAGCGCCGTCACGAGCTTAATGACGTCCGCGCTCCTGTTCGATTCGGCCGCCCAGATGATCGCGTCGAGCGTGTTGTAAAGAAAATGGGGTGTGATCTGCGCCTGCAGCGATTTCATCTCGGACATCTTCAGAGAGCGCTCCTCCTCGATGCTCTTTTGCAGCAGAAGCTCGATCTGTCCGGCCATGGAGTTCATGCTGTCCGCCAGCTCGGAAAGCTCCCCGTCCTCCTTCAGCGCTATTCTGGAGTGGAAATCGCCCTGCGCGATCGTGGAGGCCATCCGCCGCAGCTCCCCGATGGGGCGGGAAATGCTGCCCGATATCGCCCATACGGTAAAAAATCCTATCGAGACGACCATGAGGAAAAGCGGCGCGCCGACGATAAAGTTTCTGTTGTTCCTCTCGCCGATGCGCTCATTGATGATGGAAAACTCGTTCATCTGTTTGGTCATGAAATTTTGCATCAGGTCCGCGATCAGGCTGACGACGCCGCGTATCTCCTCCAGGGTCGCCTCGTTTTCCGCGACCGGACGCCTTTCCGCCACCTGCCGCTCCAGCCTGTCCATGTAGTTTTCGAGCGTCGACGTCGTGCGCAGCACCACGTCCATCAGGGTGCGGTTGTTCCGGCTGTAGTGATCCAGGCGAAGGCCGTCCATCTGCCGCCTGATGTCCGCCATCAGGCCCTGCAGGCCGCTTGTGGCGAAACGGATCTTGCCCGCGACGATGTCCCACACGATGGGCTCGATCTCCGTCTGGATCGTCGTGTTCAGGCGGCTGGCGCGTCCCAGGTTGTCGAGGATCGCCCTGTACTCGTTCGCCTGCCGGATGCCCGTCACGCTCTGCGCGACCAGCAGCGGCAGGATCAGCAAAAAAATCGCCACGTAGGAGACGATGATTTTTCCCCGTATCCCGGCCGGAAGAAAGCGCATGGCGCGAACGTCACCAGGGGCGCGAGGGCAGATTTTCGAGATCGTCCGCGGTGTAGACGGTCTCGTCGCTGTAGGTCAGCGCGGGCACGTCCAGACCCGCCGCCAGCCTCCGCGCCAGATCCATCAGCTGGTCCCCGATATAGGGGTTGCACTCCACGACGCAGTTGACCTTCCCCCGCCGGAGGGCGTCGAGCGCCGACTTCTGAGCGTCCACCGAGATGACGACGACGTCCCTGCCCGGCCTTATGCCGTGCTCCTCCATGGCCTCCACCGCGCCCATCGCCATGTCGTCGTTGTGCGCGAAGAGAACGTCGACGCCGTCGACGGACGGGAAACGGCCGTCCGAAAGAAGCCGTTCCATCTCCTCTCTGCCTCTGGAACGCATGAAATCGCCCCGCAGCAGGCGGACGATCTCGAAGCGGCCGTCCCGGGCAATCACCTCCCGAAAGCCCTCGTCGCGTCCTCGGGTGGGGGACGCGCCCTCGGTTCCGCGCAGCTCCACGATCCTAACCCTGCCGGTAAAATCGGCGTATCGATCGAGCAGCCACCGCCCGGCCCTTCGGCCCTCCTCGACGAAGTCCGACCCCAGAAAGGCCACGTACAGCCCCTCCTGTTCGGTCCGGATGGAACGATCCACGAGAACGACCGGAATGCCCTCGGCCTTCGCCTCCTGCAAAACGTTGTCCCACCCGGTCTCGACGACGGGGGAAAAGGCGATGACGTCCACCCTGTGGGCGATGAAGGAGCGAATCGCCTTGATCTGGTTTTCCTGCTTCTGCCGGGCGTTCACGAACATGAGCTCTATGCCCCGCTTCCGGGCCGCTTCCCTGACGCTCAGGGAGGAGGAGCTGCGCCACTCGCTTTCGGCCCCGAGCTGCGCGAACCCGAGGACGACCCGGCTCTCGTACGCGTTTTCGGGCCCCGCTTCCTCGTCCCCGCGATACGTGAAACACCAGGCCGTTATGCACAGAACAAAAGTCAACAGGGCAAACAACGACAACGACGCCGTCAGGAATTTTTTCACGCGCATTCCTCCCAAAATCTGCAAACTTACAACCCTCCTCAATCCCCAGATACGCAATTTATGCTGTTCGCTGTACGAAGACGATCAATTATACTGTCAACGCTGTTGTAGCTATTATATAAGGAGGAGTTGCAGTTATGCGCGGAAAACGTCTTTTTTTGACAGGTGCGATGCTGTTTCTGTCCGTGTCGTGTTTTTTGCCCGTGTTCCTGAGTTCCGCCGCGGAAGCGGCCGACGCGCCCTTCCACATCGGCATCGTCACGGGAACGGTATCCCAGAGCGAGGATGACCTCCGGGGCGCAGAGGTTTCACATAGTACGTTAATATGTGGTAATAAGTTATAATTCATTCTTGACAAGTGTAGAACACCTGCTATAATATTCACATCATGAGACTCTATACTGTGTATTAAGCGGCGGAAGT
>JAISSA010000054.1 GCA_031273365.1 Synergistaceae bacterium | reverse complement strand
GGATCCGAAGCGGGACCTGAACGTTTACGGTTCGTCTATAAAAAGATCGATTCCACGCTGAGGGGGCAGGTTGGCGCTGAGGTTGCGGAGCTTCTCGGCCTGACGGGGAAAAAGGTCGCGCTGATCGCGCCGACCAGCGTCGAACAGGGGCGTACGGTCGAAGGCGGGCTCCTGCGGCTGCATGGCGTTCCCGCGGCGGAGAGCGAGCCGGGGAGGGATCCCATAGCTCCTCTGACGACCTCGAAGATCGTCGATATCGTGGCGGGCCCGGAGAAACTGGCGGTCCGTCTGCTGGATATTGCAACGCTCTCGCGGGGGCGCGAGGCGCTGCACGCCCTCTTCGACTCGTGGCTGTCCGGCCCTCCCTGCCTGGTGGCCTGTGAGGCCGTCGACCGCGGGCATCTGAGGGCCATCGCCGACCTGGCGATGCGCCCCGAGTGCCTGCCTGCGGGTTCGGCGGGTCTGGCGGGGGAGATTGTCGCGCTTCTGCCCTCGGACCGGCCTTCGGATAAAAGGGGCCGAAAAGACGCCGACCCTCCAGGGGGGACGCCCTTCGCGGGCCGGACGCTCTGGCTTTGCGGGACCGCCTCGGCCGTCACGCGCGCTCAGGCCGACTGCCTCGCAGATGCGGCGAAGATGCCGGCGTTCACGCTTTCGGAGAGCGAGACGGTGGACGAAAAGGCGCTTTTCCGGTGGCTTCAGGAGCCCCTTCGGCTGATGGAACCGCCCGACGCTCAGGTGCTGATTCGGGTTGGAGGGGCGCGTATGAGCCCCACGGCGATTCTGGACACGATACGGACCATTGTCCGAAAATTTGCCGACGGGCCGCACGTCGACAACTTCTTTCTTTCGGGCGGCGACACGGCGCAGGCCGTTCTTTCGGAGTTGGAGAGTTATCCTCTGGCCTTGGAGGAAGAGGTTTTGCCCGGGCTGATTCGTTCCCGGGACCCTCGGACGAGGCGAAATTTTTTCACGAAATCCGGAGGCTTCGGAGAGAAGGACACGCTGCTCCGTCTGCACGAACGCTTCAGGGCGTCAGGCCAGAAGATGGGGTTCTCAGGGGCCGCGGGCCCCTGAGTGGGGTTCGGGGCAAAGCCCTGAGTATTGGTGGTTGAATATAGAATTGATAAGGAGACGAAATATGCACATGGGATCATTCAAAATGGAAAAATTCAAACCAATTTTAGGCATTACGATGGGCGACCCGGGGGGCATCGGCCCGGAGATTGCGGTAAAAGCGCTGTCGGATCCCGAAATTCACGAGGCGAGTCGCCCCCTGGTCGTCGGTGATGCGCGCATCATACGAAACGCGCTTCAATTCTGCCGGCTGGACGCCGGGGATAGCCCTCGTGCGCTTCGCATGAACGCGGTCGACGACGTCTCGCGCTGTGTATTCGAACCGGACGTCGTCAACGTTCTGGACCTGGCGAACATGCCGATCGAGGAGCTTCGACATAAAACGGTGACGGCCCGGCAGGGGAGGGCCTCGTTCGAGTACGTGGCGAAGGTCGTCGAGCTCGCCCTGGAGGGCGGGGTGGACGCCACGGTGACGGGCCCCATCAACAAGGCCGCGTTGAACATGGGGGGCTGTCATTACTCCGGACACACGGAGATCTACGCCGACCTGACGAAAACCCGGGATTACACGATGATGCTCGCCGACGGAAACTTTCGCGTCTCTCACGTGTCGACCCACGTAGCCCTGAGGGAGGCCTGCGACCGGGTGAAACGGGAGCGTGTTCTGAGGGTTATCGAGCTGACGCGGGACGCCCTGAAGCACATGGACGTCGAAAAACCGCGTATCGCCGTCGCGGGGCTCAATCCGCACTGCGGAGAGGGCGGGCTTTTTGGAAACGAGGACGACGTCGAGATCCGCCCCGCCGTGGAACAGGCCTGCCGCGGGGGCATCGACGCCGAAGGGCCGCTGCCCGCGGACACGGTGTTCAGCAAGATGCTGGGCGGCATGTACGACGCGGTTGTGTGCATGTACCACGACCAGGGACATATTCCGACGAAGCTCGTCGGGTTCAAATACGACGAAAAAACGGGCCAGTGGGGCCAGCTGGCGGGCGTCAACATAACGCTGGGCCTGCCGATCGTCCGGACCTCGGTGGACCATGGGACGGCCTTCGGGAAAGCGGGGGAGGGCCGCGCCAACCCGCAGTCCATGAAAGACGCCATCCACATGGCCGCCCGCCTGTCTTCCCGTCGGGGCTCGCATTGAAAACAGAAAGCCGCCCTCTTGCGCGTCGAAGTATCTCGTCAGGCGCAGTGATCTGAGGCCAGCAGATTTACTTATTTTTTTTCAGTCGGTCCTGTCGTAAACTCTTACTCGTCATTCAATAAAGAAAGGAGGATATCCGCATGAAGCGTTTTGCGTACACGTGAGCCCGTTCCATGACGGCATGTGGAACATGCGCATGGGTTTCGGGGCAGGCAACGGGCGGGTATTCTCCATACTCCATTGCTGTTCAGGCGAGATAGCCTCCTCTTTTCTGTTCCCGACCGCAGCAGAAAAAGCTGACCGTAGACGTCGGGGCTTCATGCGCCCGGCCGCTGCCGGTGTTTGTCGCCTGCCTGCTTGACCGGGGCCGGGCGAGCGTGGGGTTCCCGTGAGCCTGACACTTACAACAGGCCCCAACAACAGAAAATCGGAAAGGAAAAGAGTGACATGTCGAATTACAAAAAAATTTTTTTGACGCTGTTGTGTTGCGCCATTTTATCGAGTTGCGCTGTTTTATCGAATGGACCGGAGACGCCGGCATACGCGGCGACGCCCGAGGACGAAAACGCTGCGTGGCAGAGGGAAGAGGCGGCCGGTCGCACGATCAGGATCGGGTACGATGGCGGAATCTGCCTCGCCACGACAGCACTGGCCCATATTAAGGGTTTTTTCGCGGAAGAGGGCTTGAAAACAGAGCTGGTCAGGACTCCTCAGGGAGAACAGATGCGCGACGCCGTGGGGTCGGGTAAAATCGACACTGCCGGTTATTTCATCGCCGCCTGGGCAGTTCCCGTCGTCAACGGAATCAACATGCAGTTTGTCGCCGGAGCCAACACGGGATGCCAGTCTCTCTACGTTCTGGCGGGCTCTCCGTACAAAACCACAGCGGACCTGAAGGGAAAGACCATTGCTGTGCCCAACGGCATAGGGAACTCCTCGCACAACATATCTCTGCGCTTTCTGGGGCACGACGGCCTGGATCCCGGAGACTTCAATTTCTCTCACGTCGAAACAGGCGCGGTGACTTTGGCCATGCAGCGCGGGGAAATCGACGCGGCCACCATGAGCGATCAGTTCGCCAAAAAATTCGTCCAGGACGGGACGCTGAGGGTGATTCGCTCCATTACCTATGACGATGATTTCAGCCATGAAGCCTGTTGCGTCTTTGCCATCAATGGCGATTTCATCAGAGCGAACCCCATAACGGCGAAGAAGCTGACGCGAGCCTTCAAAAAAGCCGGAAAGTGGTATCAGCACAATAAGGAAGAGGCCGTCAGGATTTTGCTGGACCAGGGCTGGACCAGCGGAGACTACGACTACTGCCTGACGCTGGCCGGCGAGCTGAACTTCGATATTTCCTGGAAAGACACGGAAGCGACTCTTCGCAGCGTCGTCAAAGACTATAAGACATTCGGGCTCATCAGCGCAGGAAAGACGGACGACGAGATTATGAAGATCATCTGGAACCCCTCCGTCGACGACGATGACCCCGTTATCCTGCGATACGACCCTCAGAAAAGCCCCCAAAAATAACGGACGTCCGGGAATATGATTACGAGGGATGAACTGGCGGAACTCGAGCGCTCTCCTCGAACGAGGACGCGGGTCGTCCTGGACCGTCTCGTCTGCGCCCTTCCCCTCGCGGCAGGGGCGCTCGTGCTCGTGCAGTATTATTTCGTTCCCAACCACGGCGGCAACGTGATTACGGAGCAGTACGCAATATTCATCGCTTTCTTCATGGCGTTGCTTTTCGTCGCGTTGTTCGCTTCTCTGTTTTCAAACGCCGTGTTCAGGCGTTTGCGCTTCAAAGCGCCTTTTTATACGCTGGTGTTTTGCATCTTTCTGGGTTGGGACTATCTGACGCTGAAGACGGGCATTCTGATACTGCCCTTTTTCCCATGGCCGGACAGAATCCTGAACGCCATGACCGGGGACGCGGACATGTTGCTGGATTGCGTTAAAAATTCGCTGATATTGCTCTTTTCCGGGTACTTCCTCGGTTCCGGAGCCGGGCTTCTGACCGGGATCGCGTGTGGCGTCAACAAAAAATTCGACTACTGGATCTCGCCCGTCATGAAAATCCTGGGGCCCATCCCCTCCGTGACCTGGCTGCCGATCATCGTGGTCCTGGCAAGCTCTCTCTTCAGCGGCAGCGTCTTCCTCATCGCCCTCGGGGTCTGGTATCCCGTCACGCTGTCGACGCTGACGGGAATCTCGAACATCCGCAAGATCTATTTCGAGGTCGCACAGACTCTGGGGGCCGGGGGAAGGCAGCTGATCTTCAGGGTCGCGGTGCCCTCCGCGCTGCCTAACATCTTTCAGGGTTTGACGCAGGGCATGAGCGTGGCCTGCACGACCCTTCTGGTCGCGGAGATGATGGGGGTCAAATCGGGACTCGGCTGGTACATCACCTGGCAAAAAAGCTGGGCGGAATTCGCCAAAATGTACTCCGCGATCATTCTGATCTGCCTGACGTTTATGGTCGTCAACCAGACGCTGTCGCTGCTTCGAAAGCGTATCCTGAGGTGGCGGGAGGGAATGACGCAATGAGGGCGGAAGGAGGGCGCGGAGGACACCTCGTGATGGATCACGTCACAAAAATCTTTGCCAGAAGCGATCTGAACGCGACGACAAACGCGCTGGACGACATCTCTCTGGACGTACCGCCCGGGGAGTTCGTCTCCATCGTGGGCAGGAGCGGATGCGGCAAATCGACCCTGCTGCGCCTGATCGCCGGGCTGGACTCCCCAACGAAAGGGAGGCTGCTTCTCGACGGGAAAGAAATCAGGGGCGCCGCCCCCTCCCGTGGGCTGGTCTTCCAGAATCCGGCTCTTTTCCCGTGGCGCACAATATGGGATAACGTCACCTTCGGTCCGCAGATGCGAGGCACGTACCGGGAGAAAAAGGAAGAAATTTCGCAACTGCTCGACGTCGTCGGGCTGAGCGAGTTCAAAAATTCATATCCCCATCAGCTCTCGGGCGGGATGGCGCAGCGTGCCGCGCTGATTCGGACGATGGTGAACGAGCCGGACGTCTTTTTGCTGGACGAGCCCCTTGGCGCTCTTGACGCGTTTACCCGCATGAAAATGCAGGACGAACTGCTCAACCTGTGGCGTCAGCGCGGCAATACGACGATCATGGTCACCCACGACGTGGAAGAGGCGGTGTACCTCGGCAACTGCGTCGTCGTCATGTCGTCGAGGCCCGGCCGCGTCAGGGAACGCATTGTGATCGATCTGGAGTATCCCCGCAACCGCAACAGCGCCGGGTTCATCGATTATCGTTCTCATATTTTGGAAATTCTGGGACTGTAGCGGTGCGAGTTGTCGCGAATTCCGGAAAAAACCTGAAAAGAGCCCGCGGCTCCGGTGCGCGCAGCCCTTTATTTCGAGAGGAAGTGAATGATCATGCACGAGGTAAACAGCCTGTTCGAGGCCATGCGCGACGCGATACCCGCCGGTCCCGTCAGAATCAAAGAGGCCGTGGAGGCGGGAAAGAAGGTTGTGGGCTGCTATTGCGCCTACACTCCTTACGAGGTGATTCGCGCCGCGGGGGCCATTCCCGTCACCCTTTGCAGCACCAGCGAGAAGCCCATCGCGGCGGGGGAAGAACACCTGCCGCGCAACCTCTGCCCCCTCATCAAGTCGAGCTACGGCTTCGCCCTGACCGACACCTGTCCCTACTTCCACTTTTGCAGCATTGTCGTCGGGGAGACGACCTGCGACGGGAAAAGAAAGATGTACGAGCTTCTGGACCGCCTGCGCCCGACGCACGTGATGCAGCTTCCCCGGACGTACAGAGGCACGGACGCGCTGAGCTCCTGGCAGGCCGAAATCGAGCGGCTGGCGCGGAGGCTGGAGACGGAGCTGGGCGCGACGATCACGGAGGACGGCCTGCGGCGCGAGATCAAAAAACGTAACGAGGAGCGCCGCGCGATGGGGGAGCTTTACGAACTCTCGAAGCTCGACCCCGTGCCTCTGTCGGGGCGGGAACTGCACCTGGTCAACGAATTCTTCAGGGTCTCCTTCGGCGATCCCCAGGCCCTCGACCTGGTCCGCGAGCTCGTCCGGAGGCTCCGGGAAAACTATGAGGCGGGCGAACGCCGCGTGCCGGGCGGCAAACGCCGCATCGTCGTCACCGGCTGCCCCACGGGAAAGAGCCTGGAGAAGGTCTTCAACGCCATCGAGGAAAACGGCGGCGTGATCGTCGCCTTCGAGAACTGCGGCGGGATCAAACCCAATTACGAGCCGGTGGACGAGACCCTTCCGCCTTACGAGGCGCTGGCCGTCAAGTACCTGGGCATCCCCTGCTCCTGCATGTCCCCCAACGACAAACGCCTCGACCTGCTGGAGACGCTGGTTCGCGACTACAGGGCCGACGGGGTGACGGACATCATCCTGCAGGCGTGTCACACGTACAGCGTGGAGTCCTTTCTGGTGCGCGAGCGCCTCGGGAACCTGAACGTCGGCGAGAGGGAGGGCATCCCCTACATTGCGGTGGAGACCGATTATTATCAGGGCGACGTGGAACAGCTTTCCACACGCATGGGCGCGTTCCTGGAAATGCTGGCCTGAGAGGTGGCGATGCGGTCAGATCATTGAGCTCAGACCATTGAGCTCAAACCATCGACGCCGGGCGCGCGTCCTGCGCGTCGCCGTACAGGAAGCAGGCGACGCTGTGCCCCGCCCCTTCGTCCGTCATCGGAGGCTCGCTTTGGGAACAAATCTCCATCGCCTGAGGGCAGCGCGTGTGAAAACGGCAGCCGGGCGGCGGGTTTACCGGAGAGGGGATATCCCCGTCGAGGAGGATTTGCTCC
>JAISSA010000009.1 GCA_031273365.1 Synergistaceae bacterium | reverse complement strand
CAGCCTGCGTCGCTTCCTGTATGGGCGACCTTTGACGGGTTCGCGCCGGAGCTGCAGAACACTTACGCTTACTACACGGAGAGCAGTGCGGAGGGCATTGCCGACGTCAGGATTACGGCGCCCGGGTTCTGGATCGTGCGCGCGGCCAGAGACGGAGAGCCGGGCGTGGAGGGCGAGTACGACGTCCGCAACCTGCGCTCCATTCTCAGCTTCGAAGTAAAGTAAAT
The DNA here is from genome assembly GCA_031273365.1 of Synergistaceae bacterium. Taxonomy (GTDB): domain Bacteria; phylum Synergistota; class Synergistia; order Synergistales; family Aminobacteriaceae; genus JAISSA01. The sequence continues at coordinate 3,786 of JAISSA010000009.1, read as the reverse complement.
GCTGCGTCGCCTGAAATATGCGGCGATGATAACCGGGCTGGCTTTCATGATCGGCCCGGTTGTCGCGCCGAAGGGCGTTTTTGCGCACGGCACGGGCTACAGGCAGTCGGACAAAAAACCGATTTCGCTCGAGTTCTCCTATTCGACCGGCGAGACGATGAGTTACCTCGAAACGAAGGTGTTCTCGCCCCGGGACGAAAAGTTCGCCTTCCAGTCGGGGCGCACCGACGAGGACGGGCGCTTCGCCTTCACCCCCAACGCCCCCGGCATCTGGCGCGTCGTCGTCAGAGACGAAGAGGGGCACCTGGCCGGGGCGGAAATCGACGTCCCGCCGGAATTTTCGGAAGCCGACGGGAATGAAGCCCTGGTTGCGCCCAAAACGTCCGTGCCGGAAGGGATGGACCTGGTCGTCCGGTCCGCGCTGGGCGTCAGCCTGCTTTTTAACGTCGCCGCGTTCGTCTCGCTCGCGCGGCGGGCGCGAAAAACGGAAGCAAATGCACATTCATGAGGGTTTTCTGTCGCCGGAGATGCTGGCCGCCGGCTGGGCGGTTGCGGGGATCGGAACGGCCATCGGCCTGAAAAAGACGGACCCCGACAAAATCGTTCGCGTGGCCGTCTTCTCGTCCGTGTTTTTTCTGGCCTCGCTGATCAACGTCCGCGTCGGACCGAGTTCGACCCACCTGTCTCTGCTCGCGCCGCTGGGGCTGGTTTTGGGGTGGAGCGTCTTTCCCGCGGTACTGGTCGCGCTTCTCCTGCAGGCGGTGCTGCTGCAGTTCGGCGGATTTCTCGTGCTGGGGGCCAACACGGTGGACATGGCGCTGCCGGGCCTGATCGTCCATCTGTTGTTCTCGAAATCGATCCGGCGGGGGAGCGGCTTTGCCGTCGCCATGCTCTCGTTCGCCGCCGGGTTTCTGGCGGTGGTTCTGGGGGCGCTCGGCACGGGGATGTTTCTGACTCTTTCCGACCCCGGTCTGAGGGGGGCCGTCGGCGTCATTTTTGTCGCGAATTTGCCGCCGGCTCTGATTGAGGGCGTCATAACGCTTCTTATGACGGAATTTCTGAAGAAGACAGCCCCCGACATCCTCGAATGACCGACGGATTGACTCAGGCCGAAGAGGAGCGCCCGTTCAGCCTTTGCCTGAAGGAACGGAAGAAGGTGCGGTAATGCAGATCGACGCTGCTCATATCCGCGACAGCGAGCGTCCATCACGGCTCGACGTTTTCGATCCCCGGTGTCGCGTGCTCTGCGCCGTGCTGCTGGCGGTGGTTCTGGCCTCGGTACGTTTTTTGCCGGGATTGCTTCCGGGCAGCCTCGTTCCTTTTCTGCTGCTGTTCGCGGGAGAGCCGAAAGCGCTGGCAAAGATGCTGGTTCACGTCAATGCCGTCACGGTTTTCGTCTGGATTCTGCTGCCTATCACCACTCCGGGCCCCTGGGGCGAAGGCCTGCGTCTGGCCCTTCTGGTTACCTGTAAACTGAACCTGATCTCCGTCGTCCTGATACGCATGATCGCGGAGTTGGGTATGGGACGGATCGACAACGTGCTGAGCAGTTTTCATTTTTCGGAGAAAATGCGCGTGCTGCTGCTGCTCACAATGCGCTACGTGTTTTTATTGATGGATTGCGCAGTGACGATGACGCGCGCGATATGCCTCCGTGCGCCCGCGCTGCGGGGAACGCGGCTGTATTCAGCGTTCGCCTGTATGCTGGGGACGACGCTGATTCACAGTGCCGCCAGAGCGGAGCGTTCGATGCTCGCCATGCGCTGCCGCGGGGGGATGACCGGTTTTGCCCGGCCCTGTCTTCTGCACTGGCGCCCGCGCGACACGCTGCTTTGCGCGTTTTTTGCGGTGAACGCCGCCGCGGTCGTCGTGGTTTGCCTTTACGCGTGAGCGTGAACCCGTGCGTCATCAATCGCGTTCCCTTTAAATTCGTTTCTTTCAGATTCCGGCGGGATCGATTCTTTACACATCGACTCTTTACAGTGGTATAATAAAATATAAGCAACTTTAACGGGGTGCTGGCGATCGAGTCGGCTGAGAGTGGGAATGTTTTCCCCAACCCTTTGACCTGATCCGGATAATACCGGCGGAGGGAATATATGTGCCTGAAGCATGTACACCTCTGCGGCGTTTATCGCGGGGGTGTACATTATTTTTTGAAAGCTGGTGCGGTCGGTATGGAAAATGCAGAAAATGTGGAAAATGTAGAAAATGTGGAAAATATGGAAAATGTGGAGAAGATGAGAAACATGAAAAAAAGCACGATGTTCTTTCTATGGCTGGGCGCGTCCATCTCCATCTCGGAAATTTTCACGGGAGGTCTGATTGCGCCGCTTGGTCTGGCAAAGGGGACTGTGGCGATCGTCGTCGGCCATCTCATCGGCGTCGCGCTCCTGGCTTTCGGCGGGCATGTTTCCTTTATACGGGGCAGGAACGCCATGGGCAGCCTCACATGGTCGTTCGGCGAGGGAGGAAGCGCGTTGATTGCCCTGTGCAACGTCGTCCAGCTCATCGGGTGGACGATCGTGATGATCGTTCAGGCGGGCAGCGCGCTCACCGGCGTAACGCCGTTTTCGTTCACCCTGGTCGCCTCTGTTCTGGCCGTCCTCGTGTGTCTGTGGGCGTTGATTTTTGGCAGCCCCGCCGGGCGGCTGAACGTCCTCGCGGTCATTCTGCTGTCGGTGCTCTGCGTCGTTCTGTTCGCGGAGGCCATTGGAAACGGCGTCGCTCCCGGGGCGCTTCAGGCGGGCATGAGCATGACCCTCGCCCTGGAACTCTCGATTGCCATGCCGGTCTCCTGGCTTCCTCTGGCGGGAGATTACGCATTTCGGGCGGAGGACGGGGTTTGCGCGTCTCTGGCGCCGTTTGTCGGTTACTTTACGGGCAGCACGCTCATGTATCTGTTTGGATTGTTCATCGCGATCCGCAGCGGAGGGGACATTTTTTCGTTCATCGCCGCGAGCCGTTTCCCTCTGCCGGCCTGCGGCGTTGTTCTGCTGTCCACGCTGACGACCGCGTTTCTCGACCTCTACTCCGCCGCGGTCTCCTCGCAGGCTCTCGTAAAAATAAAAAACGAGCGGGCGTCCATTCTGGTCATCGGGATCTTCTCGGGGCTGATCTCGATCCTTTTCCCCGTGGAGCGGTACAGCGACTTTCTGTCGGGGTTTCTGACCACGATCGGCATGGTGTTCGTGCCCGTTTACACCGTGCTGTTTCTGGAGTTTCTGCTGAAACGGCCGGGCTCCGGGAAACGCTTCCACAGGGGCAACCTCGCCGTCGCGGTCGTCGGTATGCTGGGCTACCACCTGTTCAACCGGTATGAGGTATGGATCCCAACCCTGATGACGATCTTACTGGTCTGCGCACTCTACGGCGCGGCGAATTCAGGGGTTCGAAAACGCGGCTGAGGCAGGCGATCATCAGCCCGCTGTTCCTGTAAGCGCCCGGGACGCGCGATGACGACGTCCACCTCACTGTCCTCGCGCGCGCCCCGTCCTCTTACAGTTTTTCGATCCTGTACCCGCCCACGCGGCGCGCGCTCCGGTCCACGGCCAATCCGATCAGGGTCGTAGACCCCAAGGTCGTGGACCCTTGCACGGATTTCCGGTTCTCTTTGTACCGGTCCGCGTAGCCTTTTTCCCGAATCTGCCTCATTGCCTCGTCGGCCGCTTTCTCCGCCGCTTCTTTCCCCTCGGCGACCTTCAGCTCCACCACGTAACGGTGTCCGTTCTTCTCCGCCTCGATGTCGCTTCGACCCCAATAGCTGTGATTTTCCGCCGTCGTGGG
>JAISSA010000006.1 GCA_031273365.1 Synergistaceae bacterium | reverse complement strand
TACTCCAATTATTTTTATACGAAGAGGACAACCTCACACTCTCCATTGTGACTCTTCATCGCGGCGAATGTTTACGCAGGCAATTATAGCTCGATTTCCCCTAAAAAACTATTAAACTTATAAATCGTACTGCAGGAATGAATTATAAGGATTATACCATGACGTGCTGCAGGGGTAGAAAGGCAACAGGCAGAAAATAACCCAAATCCGCAGGTTGTGAGCATTGGGGTGCCGCCGTCTGTGTTGACATATTTTAAAACCCAGGTATAATTACTCTTCATATTATCGAAACATTAAAGTAGAGAGTCATCTATTTCGGCTGGCGTCCGGTGTTTCAACAGGGAATGAGACGGAGGTGAAGGATATGTGGGTTTATCTGCTGAGACGCCTGCTGCAGATGGTTGTTGTTCTCATGGCCGTTTCGCTGATCGTCTTTTGCGTCATGAGCTTTACCGGCGACCCCGTTCTGATGATCGTTCCGCCCAACGCCTCCGACCTGGAGGTCGAGGAGGCGCGTCGCGCCCTCGGGCTTGACAGGCCTCTGTGGGTTCAATATTTGGTTTTCGTAAGGAACCTGGCCCGCGGGGATATGGGGAGGTCCTACATCTTTAAACAGCCCGTTTCGAGGCTCGTCACGGAACGAATGCCCGCCACGTTCGAGATGGTCGGGTGCGCTGTCCTGTTTGCGCTGCTCGTGGCCGTCCCGTCGGGCGTTTACGCGGCCGCAAAGCCAAATTCTCTTTTGAGCCGCATGATCATGGGAGGCTCTCTTGTCGGAATATCTCTGCCTTCTTTTTGGGTCGGAATACTCCTGATCTTTTTCTTTGCCGTGGAGCTCAGGCTTCTGCCCTCCTCAGGGCGAGGCAGGACGCAGCTTTTGTTCGGAATCCCCTGGTCGTTCCTCACGTGGGATGGGCTGAGGCACCTGATCCTTCCGTCGATCACTCTGGCGTTGGGAACTCTTGCCGTGTTGCTGCGGCTTATCCGCGCCCAGATGAGAGAAGTTCTCCGGCAGGACTTCGTCCGGTTCGCCAGGGCCAAGGGCGTCTCTTCCCGTCAACTGCTTTTTTCCCATGCCCTTAAAAACGCGCTTATCCCGGTCGTGACGTTTTTCGGCCTTCAGGTGGGGAACCTGATAGCGTTCGCCACCGTCACGGAGACGATTTTCGCGTGGCCCGGGATGGGCAAGCTTCTGGTGGATTCCATCAACGCTTCTGACCGGCCCGTCATCGTCGCGTACCTGATGATCGTGTCCGCCATATTTGTGGGGATCAACTTCGCCATCGACGTCGTTTATACCCTCATCGACCCGAGGATCGATCTGCAATGAAATTCACGATGCTGAAAGATTTTCTCCGTTCGGAGTTCTTTTTCCATTTCCGGCGCGAAAAGACGGCCGTTTTTGGAAGCATTGTCGTCGTTCTTTTCATTCTGACGGCGGCCTTTGGCCCCCTGCTCGTTCCGCAGAACCCCTACAATCTTCAGTCGCTGGAGCTCAAAGACGCCTATAAGCCGCCGGCGTGGCTCGAAGGGGGCGAGGCCGCGTTTCTGCTGGGCAGCGACGAGCAGGGGCGCGACATGTTGAGCGGCATCGTGTACGGAACGCGCATTTCTCTCGTCCTCGGGGTGGGGGTCATGATCGCCTCCTGCGTGGCGGGAACGCTTGTGGGCCTGTATGCCGGATATGCCGGAGGCAGAGCGGACATGTTGCTGATGAGGATTGTCGACGTTCAGCTCTCGTTTCCCGCGATGCTGGTGGCGCTCTTCATCATGTCCGCGTTTGGACGCGGGCTCGAAAAACTCTTCACGGCGCTGACCCTGGTCGGATGGGTGCAGTACGCGCGAACCGTGCGGGGCGCCGTCCTGGCGGAGCGCGGCAGGGAGTACGTCGAGGCGTCGCGTCTGATCGGGCTCTCGCCGTTTCTGCTGGTGGCGCGTCACATCCTCCCCAACGTGACGACCTCCCTGATCGTCATTGCGACCATTCACGTGGGGAACGTGATCCTGACGGAGGCCACGCTGAGCTACCTCGGCGTCGGAGTGCCGGTGACGGAACCGTCCCTGGGGCTGCTCGTGAAGAACGGGTATGACGTGCTGTTCAGCGGAATATGGTGGATCTCCGTCCTGCCAGGCTGTTTTATCATGATACTGGTCTTCGGCATCAACCTTTTGGGGGATTTTCTCCGGGACGAGCTGAACCCGAAGCTCAAGTGAGAGACGAGGCGACCGTGATGGGGGAAGCGCTGCTTGAAATCAGAGGCCTTAAAACGCAGTTTCATCTCTTTGCGGGCACGGTGAGGGCGCTGGACGGCATTGACCTGGTTCTGCAGGAACGGGAAATTCTCGGGATTGTGGGGGAATCCGGAGGGGGGAAGTCCGTCGCCGCGTACTCGATCCTGCGCCTGATAGAGTCTCCGGGGGAGATCGCCTCGGGGCAGATTCTTTTCGAGGGCGTGGACCTGCTCGGGAAGAGCGAAGCCGAAATGCGCCGGATTCGCGGCAAAGACATATCCATGATTTTTCAGGACCCGCTGACGGCTCTGAATCCGCTTCATACCATCCATGACCAGATCGACGAAATGCTGCGCCTTCATACGTCGCTCAACGTAAAGGAGCGGCTGGAGAAGATCCTCTCTCTGCTGCAGGAGGTCGGCATATCGAACCCGGAGGATCGTCTGCGCGCGTACCCGCACCAGTTCTCCGGCGGCATGTTGCAGCGCGTGGTCATAGCCATCGCTCTGGCCGCGCGTCCCAAACTGATCATCGCGGACGAACCCACGACAGCCCTCGACGTCACCGTCCAGGCTCAGATTCTGCGGTTGATGGAGGGCATTGTGAAGAACCACGGGACGGCTCTCATTCT
>JAISSA010000002.1 GCA_031273365.1 Synergistaceae bacterium | reverse complement strand
CTCATCAACCCGGCCCGTCCACCCATCATGCTCGTCGGGGTGTACGAAATGTCGCTCTGCAACGTGGTGGCCGAGACGCTGCGGCTGCTCGGCTGCGAGCGGGCGCTGGTGGTGCACGGCCTTGGCCTGGACGAGATCGCGACCCACGGGGCGACGAACGCCGCCGAGCTCGTGGGCGGAGAGATCGTCGACAGGTCCTTCACCCCCGCCGACTTCGGCGTGGGAGAATTCCCTCTCTCGTCCATCGTCGGCGGGACGCCGGAGGAGAACGAGGTCTCGATTCGCTCCGTGCTGGGCGGCCACGGCAGTGAAGCCCACGCGGCCGTCATAGCGGTCAACGCGGCCGCGCTGCTCACGCTGGGGGGGCTGGCCGAAAACTACCGCGACGGGTTCGAGCTCGCGATGAGCGTGCTGGAGAGCGGCAGGGCGCTCTCGCGGCTGGAGCGCTTTGCCGTGATGTCCAACACCCCGGAGGCAGACCGTGTCTGTGCTTGAGGAAATCGTGGCGCGCAAGCGCGCGGACGTCGCAAAACGCATGGAGAGCGTGCCTTACTCCGACCTGTCGGCCGTCCCGACGTCCCGTCGTTTTGCGGAAGCGTTGAAAAAACCCGGTTCGCGTTTTATCCTGGAGTGCAAGAAGGCGTCCCCGTCGGAGGGGCTGATTCGGAAAAACTTCGACGTCGCCGGGATCGCGGCCGCGTATAAAAACTTCGCCGACGCCGTGTCGATTCTGACGGACGAGCCGTATTTCCAGGGGAGCCTCGCGGTCCTGCGGTCGTTTCGCGAGCTGCTGGATCAGCCGATTCTGGCCAAGGATTTCGTAATCGGGCCGTACCAGGTGCGCGAGGCCCGATCTTACGGGGCGGACGCCGCTCTTCTGATCCTCTCCGTTCTGGACGACGAGACCTACAGACTCTGCGCGGACGAGGCGGCCCGGCTCTCCATGGACGTCCTGACGGAGGTGCACAGCGAGGCGGAGCTGGATCGCGCGCTGCGCCTGAACGCCCCCATCATCGGCATCAACAACAGGAACCTCGGGACGCTCAAAGTCGACCTCGACGTGTACAGAAGGCTTGTCGGCAAAATCCCGGACGACCGACTCGTCGTCTGCGAGTCAGGCATCGGGTCTCATGAGGATACGCTGCGACTGGGAGCCCGCACGGACGCCTTCCTCGTGGGCGGTCTGCTCATGAAATCGGCCCGGATCGACCTCGCCGTGCGCCGGTTGATCCACGGAGGGGTGAAGGTGTGCGGCCTCGCCTCGCCGGAGGACGCGGAAAAATCCTGGGCGTCCGGGGCGACCTTCGGGGGGCTGATCTTCGCCGGGGAGTCGCCCCGGCGCGTCGATGCGGCGCTGGCCCGCGAAATTCGCTCCGCCTCCCCCCTTCCGATGGTGGGCGTGTTCGTGAACGACGAGGTTCGAAAAATCGCGACGCTTGTCTCGGTTCTGGACCTTGCCGCCGTCCAGCTTCACGGCGAGGAATCCGACGGGTTCGTCGAAGAACTGCGCGGGGAGCTGCCGAAAAGCTGTGAAATATGGAAGGCAAAGCGGGTGGGAAACGCGATCCCCGCCTTCGACGACAGCCCCGTGGATCGCGTCCTGTTCGACTCGTCCGGGGATGGCGCGCGCGGCGGTACGGGAAGGAGCTTCGACTGGTCCCTGCTCAGTGATCCCGCGCTCGCGCTTATGGGCAGAAATGACGGGAGCAATGACGGAGGGAATAACAGAAGGAATGAAAGGAATGACAGGTCCAAAATCATTCTGGCCGGGGGGATCACCCCGGACAACGCGCGTCGCGCCTCGGAGCTCGGGTGCTTCGCGATCGACGTGAACTCGGGCATAGAGTCTTCACCGGGGAAGAAGGACCATTACAGGATCGAAAAGCTGTTCAAAAGCCTGAGAGGCGGAGTTTAATATGGCGTTGAATTTCAATATGAAGTTGAATTTTAAATCCGGAGGTTGCGTCTAATATGAAAGTTGCGCGGGAATTTGCCGGCGAGAGCGGACTTGTCGGCGGAGCGGGAGCTTTTGGGGAGTTCGGAGGGATGTTCGTGCCGGAGATCCTTGTGCCGACGCTGCTGGAGCTGGAGCGGGCGTTCGAGGATGCGCGGGCGGACCCGTCCTTCGTCGCGGAGTTCGAGGGGCTGCTGAGGGAATACGCGGGACGCGAGACGCCTCTGTACCGATGTCGGAACCTGGGAGCCGGCACGAAGGCGACGATCTATCTGAAACGCGAGGACCTTCTGCACGGCGGCGCCCACAAGACGAATCAGGTGCTCGGGCAGGCGCTGCTCGCCCGACGCATGGGCAAAACCCGTCTGATCGCCGAAACCGGAGCCGGTCAGCACGGCGTGGCGACGGCGCTCGCGGGCGCGCTCTTCAAAATGGAGACGCGGGTCTACATGGGCTCGAAGGACATGGAACGGCAGGCCCCGAACGTCTTCAGGATGAGGCTGATGGGCACGGAAGTCGTGCCGGTGGAGACGGGAAGCCGCGGTCTGAAGGACGCGATCAACGAGGCGCTGCGCGACTGGGCGGCGAGTTATGGGAACACCCACTACCTGCTCGGGACGGTCGCCGGGCCCCATCCCTTCCCGACGATCGTGAGGGAGTTTCAGCGCGTGATCGGGCGCGAGGCGAAACAGCAGATCCTCGAGGCCGAAGGGCGTCTTCCCGACGTGGTTTTCGCCTGCGTGGGCGGGGGATCGAACGCCATGGGAATCTTCGCGGACTTCATCGACGAGGCGTCGGTGAAGCTCGTGGGCGTCGAGCCCGCAGGGCACGGGCTGCACACCGAAAAACACGGGGCCACGATAGAGAAGGGACGTCCGGGGATCCTGCACGGCAGCTACAGCTACGTCCTGCAGGACGAAAACGGCCAGATCAGGGAGTCGCACTCGATCTCCGCCGGACTCGACTACCCGGGGGTCGGGGCGCAGCACTCGCACCTGCACTCGATCGGACGCGCCCAATACATCGGCATAACGGACCGGGAGGCGCTCGACGCGTTCGTGCTCCTCTCCCGGGAGGAGGGCATCATTCCGGCGCTGGAATCGGCCCACGCGCTGGCTCAGGCCCTGAAATGCGCGCAGGAGGCGACGGAGCCGCAGGTTTACATCGTCAACATCTCCGGGCGCGGCGACAAGGACATGGAGCAGGTCATGTCCCACATTAAACTGTGAAGAGCGGAGGTACAGCCATGAGCCAGAGGTATGAGAAGTTGTTCGACAGCCTGAAGAAGAAAAACGAGGGGGCCTTCATCCCCTTCGTGATGCTCGGCGATCCCGGTCTGGAGGAAAGCGAAGCGATCATCGAGACGCTCATCGAAAGCGGGGCCGACGCGCTGGAGCTCGGAATTCCCTTTTCCGACCCCGTGGCGGACGGCCCGGTCATTCAGGCGTCCGCGAACAGGGCCCTCGAAAGGAACGTGACCCCGGACGAATGTCTGGACCTGGCGGCGGGGATACGGGCAAAACTCACGAAAAATGCAAAAAATGCGGATATTCCGATGGGGCTTCTCGTGTACGCCAACCTGGTGCTCGGGAAGGGCCTGCGGAGGTTTTACGTTCGCGCGGCCGAAAGCGGCATCGACTCCGCGCTCGTGGCCGACGTCCCGACGGGGGCGTCGGGGCCCTTCGTCCGGTGCGCGCAGGAGGCCGGGATAGCGCCCGTTTTTATCGTTCCGCCGAACGCGGACGACGGGAAACTGCGTGAAATCGCCGGCCTCACGAAAGGCTACGCCTATTTTCTGGGCCGTGCCGGGGTCACCGGGGCGGACAGGGAGATGATCTCCCCCGTATCGTCGAAGATAACGCTGCTGAAGGACGCGGGCTCCCCGCCGGTCGTCGTCGGCTTCGGCATTTCCAGACCCGAGCACGTCAGGGCCTGTCTGGACGCCGGGGCCGACGGCGCGATATCGGGCTCCGCGACGGTCGCGATCATCGCCGACAACCTGGGCGACGCGAAGAAGACGCGACAGGAACTGTCCCGGTTCGT
>JAISSA010000216.1 GCA_031273365.1 Synergistaceae bacterium | reverse complement strand
TTTCACCGCCTCGATGGGGTACTCCTCTTTTTTCCACCGCAGGGTGCGCTGTCCGCGCGAGGCCAGAACGCGCAGACTTTTGACGGGAAAATCCCGTTCTTCCAAAATCTTCAGCATTTCGATGCCCACCGCGCCCGTCGCGCCGAACACCGCTACATTGGCTCCTGTCATAATCATTCCACCTTTCCTCTCGGACGACGGCAGCTGTGACCGTTCGTTCCATGCCTGAACGCCTGCCTACACTCCAAGGCATTCCTTCATGTCGCTGTTGATCTGGGCCCTACAGTTTTCGGAGGCCTCGACCAGAGGCAGACGCAGTATGTTGTCGCAGTATCCCAGCCGGCTGACGCCGTACTTTATGGGCATGGGGCTGGTCTCCATGAAGAGGTTTTTCATGAGAGGGAACAGCTTCAGGTGCATCTCGCGCGCCTCGACGACGCGTCCGGCCAGGGCGGCGCGCACCATGTCGGAGGTCTCCTTCGGCGCGATGTTCGACAGAACGGAAATGAGCCCGTGCCCTCCGGCGTTCACCAGATGAAACGCCTGATCGTCGTTGCCGGAGAGAATCAGAAAATCGCTGCGCACCCGCCGCGCCCTGCGGATCGTCTCGTCGACCTGCGTCTGGCTGCCGGACGCCTCCTTGAGGGCGACGATGTTCCGAATGTCCGCCAGCCGCGCGACGGTTTCGGGCAGCAGGTTGACCCCCGTGCGCCCCGGCACGTTGTAGAGGATCATCGGGATGTCCACGCTCTCCGCCACGGTTTTGAAGTGGCGAAAAAGCCCCTCCTGCGACGGCTTGTTGTAGTAGGGCGTGACCACCAGAACTCCGTCGACCCCCAGCGATTCCGCCTCCCTGCTGTCCGCGACGGCGTGGGGAGTGTTGTTGCCGCCCGTTCCGACGACGACGGGGACGCGCCCCTTTACCCGCGCCACGGCGAAACGAACGATTTCCGTGCGCTCGGCGGCCGACACCGCGGGACTCTCTCCCGTTGTGCCCAGCACCACCAGAAATTCCACCTTCTGATCGATCTGCCAGTCGATAAGCCTGCCGAAGTTGTGGTAGTCGATCCCGTCCTTCGTGAACGGAGTGACCAGCGCCGTACCCGTACCCCTGAACATCATAAAAATTCCTCCTTCTCACTTCCGTTTAAAGTAAAAAATGGTAAAAAAACAAGCGCGCCGCTACGTTGCCGTAGGGACGCGCTTGCGCACGCGGTACCACCCTGCTTGAAGATACGAAAATCTCCCGCCTCGAAGCCCTGTAACGCGGGCCGAACGTGAACGTACTCTCACCGCCGCCGGTTCCCCGACGCGTGTTTCCGTTCCGGCTCCTCGGACTTTGGGCCCTGTCGGTTGCATCCGGGACACCTCTCAGCCGCTGAATGTCCCTCTCTGTCGATGCTCAGGTCCGAACTCCGGCGCTCCGATTCATCGCTTTTCCCATCTTTTTTGTCTTTGTAAGATTTCAGTATCAGGGAGCCCGTTCGCCCCTGGAGCTCAGTACGAATTTTCTCCGTTCTTCTGCGCCGTCAACAGCACGCGGGACTATTCGTCGCCGACCGCGCACCCGCCGCCGCAGCCTGCGCATCCGCCGCCGCAACCCCCACTTTTCCAGGCGTTGACGACGGGAACAAAAACGTCCATGATGTCGGGAATCTGGTCCGCCCCAATATCGGCGCTCTCCACACCCAACAGCGTCATAATCTCTTCGGAGGTCTCGGCTCCGTCCATAATGCCCTGCACGATATCCCGCAGGGTCGTGCCCTTTTCCTCGCAAACCACCGTCGCCGCGGACGCTCTGGCCCAATTCATGAAAATACCTCCTCGTTTCAGGTCGCATAACCATGTAAGAAATCCGATGTTGTATTGTATACTTCGAAAAAGCTCCTGTCTATAAGAGCCTGCCGGCAAATTTCGGCAATAACGCCTGGATAAAACCGCTTTCGACTGCGGACGATCGCATCCGGTCTGCGGCGAGCCTTTTCTAAGGAACAAAACGTCCATGTGGTGCAGGGGCCCGTTTCACGTCATTCTTTCCTCATTGTTTCGGCACAATCGCCAATTTTAAATTCAACGCTGAAAGAATCGCCATGAGGCTTTTCAGTTCGGGATTGCCCTTCGGCGACAGCGTACGATACAACGTCTTCGCGTTCAGTTCGGCATTCGTGGCCACATGGTGAACTCCGCCGCAAGCCTCCGAGACGCGACGCAGGGCCGACATAACCTCCGCCGGTTCCCCGTCTTCCAGAACAGCACTGAGGTACTCTGCCGCGAACCCCGGATCATTCCTCAAGCTGTTTACCGTAGCTTCCTCGTGCTCGATGTACGGTTTAGTCATCGTCATCATTCCCTCCCCTCGCGGTGAAAGTCGTCAAATTCTCAACAGCCTGTTCAATATTCTGCGTCTGTGTCGATTTATCCCCGGCGCACAGCAACAACACAATATCGCCGTACAATCTGGAGAAATAAACCCTGTAACCGGGCCCTTTGTCGATTCTGAGTTCCGATACACCATCCCGGCAAACCTTACAGTCGCCGAAATTCCCTTCGGCAAGGCGATCCACACGACGCATTACGGCGATTCTCCCCGCCGTGTCGCGCAGAGAATCAACCCAAGTCTGGTACACGTTCCTTCCTCCTGGAGTCCGATAGTGTATGAGTCTCATGTTGGCAGTGTAGCTTAAAAGCGACGATAATACAAGATATTCAGCGAAACTGTATGAAACAACATGAAGCTCAAAGTAAGTCGGTGGAACGACTGGCTCTGGTGCGCAATGGATTGGAATCCAAACCTGCAGACGCGGCCTATGAAGCCAAATGGCGTTTGCGGGACTGAACCCTTCGCAGCCGAACAGAAGAAAAAAAGTACATTGTCAATGGTCTCGGTAAGAAGACAGCCGCTTTTGCTTCCTGACGGATTGTTGCTGTCCTGCGGCTGCGAAATCAGCTTCGAACTTTTGACATCCGGCACAAATACGGATTCCCTGAAACGCTCTGTGCATCAACATGAGAGTACAATGTAAAGGTAGCCCGAACGGACTTTTGTCCGGGATATGTGTTTGGGAAATTCGGGACGCTAAAATGGAAAGGGGTTTGGTTTTGGTTATG
>JAISSA010000264.1 GCA_031273365.1 Synergistaceae bacterium | reverse complement strand
AATAGTCGTAAAAGCCCTTTCCCGTCTTGCGCCCCAGAAGATTTCCCCGGACCATCTTTACCAGCAGGGGATGGGGGCGATATTTGGGATCTCCGAACTCGCGCTGCAGCACCTCCATGATGGCGAGGCAGACGTCGAGGCCGATCAGATCGCCGAGTTCCAGAGGCCCCATGGGGTGCGCCGAGCCGAGCTTCATCGCCGCGTCGATGTCCTTCGCCGACGCGACGCCCTCCGCGTAGATGGCGATACCCTCGTTAATCATGGGGATCAGTATGCGGTTCACGATAAAGCCGGGGGCTTCGCTGACCATGACCGGGGTCTTTCCGACCTCGACCGCGATCTTCCTCAGGGTCTCCGTCTGCTCTGCCGGGGTGTTGAGCCCCGCGATGATCTCCACCAGTTTCATGACCGGCGCCGGGTTGAAAAAGTGCATGCCCGACACCTCCCGGTCCAGCCCGCGCGACAGCTCGGTCAGGGACAGGGACGAGGTGTTCGAAGCGAAGATCGCGTCCTTTTTACAGATTCCCTGCAAGCGCGTGAAAAGTTCCTTCTTGACCGTCATGTTCTCCAGCGCCGCCTCCAGAACGAGGTCGCAGTCGGAGAGGTCCTCCGGCGTGCCGGTCGTTATCCTGCCCACGACGGCCGCGACCGCGTCCGCCGTCATCTTTCCTTTGGCGGCCAGCTTCTCCAGCCCGGTCGCTATCCTTTTCTTTCCTTTTTCCGCCAGCTCGACGCTGAGGTCGCACAGCACAACGCTGTATCCCTCCGTCGACGCGAAGACCTGGGCGATACCGCTGCCCATCGTTCCAGCGCCCGTAACTCCTACCTTCATCGCGAAACCTCCTGACATGTCTGCAGTTCATTGATTGAATTATACATGATTTTTAAGCATCTCGATGTTCAAGCATCCCGGTGAAGGCCGAACGCGCGTTCAATCTCCAGACACGCCGCGGAAAAATCGTCCTGCGACGCAACGACGAATTTTCCCAATAATCCATGCAGTTCGGCGTAATTTGCGCACCTGACAGGACAGCCACATACTACGAGCACAAAATCCACAGAAACGTCAGGCGGCGTATCCGCGTACACAAACCGCAGCGGCGGAAAACGGTCCTGAATGCGCTTCACAAGCGCGGTTCGATCATAGCTCGGGTTACAGCCTCCGCAATATTTTACCCTGACGACCAAAACACCCGGTGGTGTGTTCATCCGTGAAAAAGTCGGTGAAGAACCGAGTCGGGACAGATATTCCTCCCGTTAAAACCCGCTCCGGAATCGTTTTTCAAATTCCTGAATCAGAGAGGCGCGAAAATCGGGGTGCGCGATGTTGATCAACTCCCGCGCCCGCTCGCGAAGCGTCCTGAACTTCAGTTGCGCCACTCCGTGCTCGGTGACGACGTAGTTCACGTCATATCTGGACGTCGTGACCGCAGCGCCCGTGTCGATCAGGGGCACGATCTTCGAGACCTTCCCGCCCTGGGCCGTGGAGGGCATGGCCATGATCGTGCGTCCATTTTTGCTCAGGTTGGCGCCGCGCACGAAATCCACCTGGCCGCCGACTCCGCTGATCTGGCGCAGGCCGACGGACGTGGAGACGACCTGGCCGAAGAGGTCCACCTGGACGCAGGAGTTGATCGAAACCAGATTGTCGTTCTGCGCGATCACCGCCGGGTTGTTGACGAAATCGACGGGCATCATCTGGACCGCCGGGTTGTCGTGCGCGTAGTCGTACAGTCTGCGGGTTCCCATGAGAAAGGTGATGACGCTCTTGCCCGGGAAAAGCGTCTTGCGTTTGTTCGTGATGACGCCCGCCTCGACGAGCTCCACCACCCCGTCGGAGACCATCTCCGAGTGAATTCCCAGGTCGTGCTTGTCCTTCAGGGAGAGCAGCACCGCGTCGGGGATGGCGCCGATGCCGAGCTGCAGGGTGTCGCCGTCCTGAACGAGCGAGGCGCAATTTTTGCCGATCGCCCGCTCCACCTCGGAGATCTCCGGCGGAGGCAGCTCTATCAGGGGAGTGTCGTGTTCCACGATATAATCCAGTCGGCTGACGTGGATAAACGAGTCGCCCATCGTGCGGGGCATATGTTTGTTGATCTGCGCGATGCGAATATCCGCGACCTCGGCCGCCGGTTTTGTGTAGTCCACGGAGACTCCCAGACTGCAAAAACCGTGTTCGTCGGGCGACGAAAGATGCATCAGCACGACGTTCGGGTGCAGCTTCGTCCGCAGCAGATCGGGAACCTCCGAGAAGTATACCGGCGTAAAGTCCCCGCGTCCCTCCTCGATCGCCTTTCTGGTGCTTCCGCCCAAAAACAGGCTGTTATGTCGGAAGTGCTTTTCCATCCCGGGCTGACAGTATTTTGCCCCGCCCATCGCGATCATGTGGATGATCTCCACGTTTTCGTACTGTTCGGCGTTCTCGACCATCGC
The DNA here is from genome assembly GCA_031273365.1 of Synergistaceae bacterium. Lineage (GTDB taxonomy): Bacteria > Synergistota > Synergistia > Synergistales > Aminobacteriaceae > JAISSA01. The sequence goes on along the minus strand of JAISSA010000264.1, from coordinate 3,225 downwards.
GTCCAGCAGCGCGGACGGTTCGCCGACCGCGTGGGTCACCACCACTCTGTCGCCGCTTCTGATATGCGTGACGGCTTCCTTCATGCTGCAAAGCTTCTTTGCATATTCGTCCTTCCAGCTCATGGCATCCTCACTCCTTCGATTCGTCAGATTCACAAAACATCGGGACTCACAAAACAGACCGTTCAACCACCTCAGAGAGATGGCTGAACGGTCCAGGTTCAACGATTTTTCATCAGCGCTCGCGCCATTTCCAGCAGCTCGTCAGAGACGCCGGTCACCGGGACGACGCGCTTCACCTCCGGAACTGCCGCCTGTATCTCCGTCGCGGCCAGTTGTTCGACGTCCGCCACGGCGGAGGGGCAGTTGTTGCAATTGCCCTGCATCCTGACCTTCAGCACGCCTTCCTCAAAGGATACGACGCCTATGTCGCCCCCGTGCCCTCGCAGTATGGGGCGCACGCTGCTGTCCAGAACGCGTTCGATCGACTCGATCGTTGCGGAAGACGCCAATTCTCTTCCCCTCTTTTCCCCCTGGCTCCCGGCTCCTTATGCCTTGATGCCGGCGATCTTTTTGGCCAGTTCCTTCTTCGCCGGAAGATTGCCCTGACGGGCGATCATGATCCTCTGAGCCTGGGGCGACCCCGCCCCGTGCATCGACTCCGTCCTGTATCCGACGGCCGCCGTGCCGAGCGAGAGGTTTTCGATCAGCCGCAGGATGCGAAGCCTGTTCTCCGTCGGGACGCCGGCCACGCCCTTCAGGTACTTTTCGACGATGGGCCCGAGCTTCGGATCGTTCAGGTCCTTTTCGGACGGGGCCGTGACCATGATGCCGCCGGCGATGTCCTCCGCCAGACGAACGATCTCGTACGGGAAGCGCGTGACGTTCTGCTTGCAGACGTTCGCGAGAAGAAGGTTGATGATGTAGTTGCCCGCCTCCGTCGGCGTCCCTTCCGCGGAACACGCAATGCCGCAACAGTAGAGCGTCTCGTTGAGGTGCGTCATCTCGATGAGCTTGTCCTTGACGTGGGAGGCTTTGGCGGCGCCGTTATAGTCGGCCACCAGCGCGGCGGCGCCGATCAGCACGTCGCCGACCCCGACCTTGCACCCGCCGTAGCTCTGGCGATGGTAGCCCGCGAAACGCTCCACGAGCACGCCGGCGAAATCGGTCTCGCCGTTCAGGAAAATTCGGTCGTTGGGGACAAACACGTCGTCGAACACGACAAGGGCCTCGACTCCGCCGAACTCCGCGTTGCCGACGTCGATCTTCCCGCCCTCCAGCTTCCTCGTGTCGCAGGACTGACGGCCGATGATCATAAAGAGTCCCTTCACGTCGAGCGGCACGACGAACGACACGGCGTAATCCTTATCCTCCGGCGACAGCGCGATGGTGGGCATGACGATCATCTCGTGCGAGTTGAGAGCGCCCGTCTGGTGGGCCTTCGCTCCCCGCACCACGATTCCGTCGGGCCGACGCTCGACCACGTGAACGTACATGTCCGGGTCGGGCTGCGCGTGGGGGGCGAGGGAACGGTCGCCCTTCGGGTCGGTCATCGCGCCGTCCACCGTCAGGTCCTTCTCCTTCACTTCGTCGAGGAACTTTTTGAAGTTTTTGAAGTAGCTCGTGCCGTATTTCTTATCGGTATCGTAGGTCGTGCTCCAGAGGGCGTTGAACGCGTCCATGCCGACGCAGCGCTGGAAGCACGCGGCCGTCTGCTGACCGAGAAGGCGCTGCATCTTCACCTTTTTAATCAGGTCGTCGGTGCTGCGATGGATGTGGTTGAAGCGGTTGATCCTTTTGCCGGTCTCGGGATCGACGGCGGTCATCAGGTCCTCGTACTCGGGCTTCTGCGCCAGGTCGTAGGTTGCGCGAACGGAGTTGAGGGAGGGGCGCAGAATGGGATCGTCAACGGGGACGGGCACCTTCTTGCCCAGCAGGTAAACCTCCATGTTGATCTTGCGAATGCTTTCGATATACTGTTCTCCTGTCATCAACGGCATAACTTCATTCCTCCTTAAATTTATTCGTAAAATTCAGGTGCCGTTTTCAGCGTCTTGAAGAAAGGCTCATCGTGCGCGAATATAACCTTTGCGTTATATTTTTTCTGGAGGGCACGCACCTTCTCAATGGATTTCAGGAAAGCGATGCTGTCGTAGAGCAACCCGGACAATCTTGCAGGTGGGCCATAGATCTCGCTGCTGTAGATGCAATCCTGGGGGAGAATCACTACACCGCTCGGCAGGTGAAGGACGAGGCCCAACAGAGCGGGAGTATGCCCTGGCAGGTTGATGACCTCAATTCCCGGAACGAGTTCGAAATCGTCCTCCACCATAACGTACTGCTTCACAGGGCGGTCCATGTCACCCTTAACGTATCCGCCGTGGGTATTGGGATCCGGGTTAAGACGAACCTGTGCCTGTGCCGCCATGAATTCAAGCTTTGGTACGTAAACTGTGGCATGAGGGAAAAGCTGGAGATTGCCCGCGTGGTCGAGGTGCATATGGGAAAGGACGACCGTCTTAATGTCTTCAGGTTTAACGCCGCACAGTTTCAGCTGGTTTTCAAGACGTTCCTCCGGCTTCTGGTACAGCGGATATATCTGCTGCAGCGCATGCTGCCAGTACCCGTTCATTGCCTCGGGGTTGCTGCCGGTGTCGTAAAGTATGTATCCGTCGGCAGCCTCAATTAAAAACGCCATGACCGGCAATTTGATCCACTCGTTCGAGATGTGCGGCTTATCGTAAGTCCCTATCGCCGCACAGGCGACGACATTGTTCTTGTCGGTCTCCAGATAGCCGGTATTCAAGATGTACAATTTCATCCTAAATATACCTCCTGTCATAAGAGTCGAATCTGATACAAAATTGACTTTGCGATTGTTATAAACATAGGTATGAAGAAAATGACGGAATTGCTCTTCCGGGCGTTTGGCAACAAAATAACCTCCTGCCCTCCTGGAACTCTGCGCGTTAAATCCCGGTACCTGAATCCCAAACCGTATTCTCCGACTCTCCCCCCTCCTTCTCGTCCGAGCGTCGTATTCTCTGATTACAGTATCATAGTTATCATACACAATTTTTAACGCAGAATCAAGACAGAGGGGGTATCCCAAATCCGCAGGTTGGGGGTAGAGAATCACTGTAAATTACACCAGCATAAGGCTTGTCTGCCTTGAAATTTTCACCCGCCGGGTGAAAGATAAAAGGTCGTTTCCCTTTGGCGCGC
>JAISSA010000203.1 GCA_031273365.1 Synergistaceae bacterium | reverse complement strand
CTGTCCATGATCCTCTCCGCCTCCGCGTCCAACCGTTTCGGCGCCGCGCTGCGCTGCGGGCTATACCGCAGGATCCAGACCTTTTCGTTCGCCGACATCGAATCGTTCCACACGGGCTCCCTGATCACCCGCCTCACCAACGACACGACGCTTTTACAGCAACTGTCGCAATCCATGTTGCGTATTTTCATCCGCGCGCCTCTGATGCTGGCGGGGAGCATTTTTATGGCGCTGCAGATCAACCGGAGCCTGATTTCCGTCCTGATCCTTCTTATTCCGGTGCTGGCGGTCATCATCGCGTCGGTTTTCAAAAGGGCCTTTCCGCTGTTTTTGCTGACTCAAAAACGCCTGGACCGCCTGAATACCGTCCTGCAGGAAAATCTTGCGGGCGTGCGCGTCGTGAAGGCCTTTTCCGGGGAGCTGCGGGAAGAGGCTCGCTTTCGGGAGGCCAACGCGGCGCTTTGCGACGTATCTCTCAGGTCGGGCAGGATCGTGGTGCTTTTGATTCCGCTGCTCATGCTCGCCATGCACCTCGGCGTCGTCGCCGTGGTCGCCTTCGGCGCCGCCGGAGTGCGGGCGGGCAGGATCACCGTCGGCGACATCATGGCCTACATCAGCTACCTCGCCAACATCCTTCAGGCCCTGATGACCCTGTCCTTCGTCCTGATGGCGTTCTCCCGCGCGGAGGCCTCCTTTTCAAGGGTCGCCGAGGTCCTCGAGGCCGGAGGATCCGGGTCCGACGTCGTCCGAACCGCCGATTCGGGACACAGAACACCCCCGAACGCCGCGCCTCAGTCCGTGACCTTCGAAAACGTCTTTTTCTCGTACGGCGGGAAAAAACAGGAGGAATCCATGGTCCTGAGCGCTGTCTCCTTTCATCTGGAACCGGGAAAAACGCTGGGGATCATCGGCTCCATCGGGAGCGGGAAATCGACGCTGCTGTCCCTGATCCCGCGGCTCTGCGAAGCCACGCTGGGGCGTGTCCTCGTGGGCGGGCGGGATGTGCGGACCATTCCCCCCGGGGAGCTGCGGGGACGCGTCGGGTTTGTCATGCAGGAGAACCTTCTGTTTTCGGAAACGATCGCGGAAAACATCCGCTGGGGCAAACCCGACGCCACCGACGCGGAGGTGCGGCGGGCCGCGGAACTCGCCGCGGCGGGCGAATTCATCCGCGCCCTTCCCGGGGGGTACGCGACCCGGGTGGGCCAGCGCGGCGTGAATCTTTCCGGGGGGCAGAAACAGAGGCTCTGCATTGCACGCGCGCTGATCGGGAATCCCGGCGTCCTTCTTCTCGACGACTGCGTCAGCTCGGTCGACTTCCGAACGGAGTCCCTGATACGCCGGAATATTTCCCGCCTCGAAGCGACGAAGATCGTCGTGGCCCAGCGCGTCAGCTCCGTCATGCGGGCCGACATGATTCTCGTGCTGGAAAGGGGCCGCGTCGCTGAGCGGGGAACCCACGGGACGCTTTGGAAAAACGACGGAATCTATCGCGCCATCTGCGACTCGCAGCCCGGGGCCGTTCCGGAGGAAACGTCATGAGTGTTTATGGGACTGAAAAATTTGGAACTGAAAGACCCCCGTCGACGGCGGCTCGCTTCGGAAGGGCGAAGCGGGGGCTCGGCCGGCCGGTCGAAAAGGCCCAAAACAGCAGGCAGACCCTCCAGAGGCTGTGGCGGAGGCTGAGGCTCTGCAAGACAAAATTGTGGATCGTCTTCGCCCTGACCGCTCTTTCCACGGCGATGAACGTCCTGCCCCCCGTGGTCATCGGGCTCGCGCTGGATCGATACGTCAGCGTGTTCGCGGCGAGGGTGGATTTCCACGGCCTGACGCGCGCGCTCGTCCTTCTCGCCTGCCTGTACCTCGTGGGATCCGCGGCGTCGTGGGGACAGAACCGCATCATGGTCTTCGTGGCGCAGAATTTCGTACGCTCGCTGCGGGAGTCGCTTTTCGCAAAACTGCAAACCCTGTCTCTGAATTATTACGACACGCATCAGAAAGGCGACCTGATGAGCCGCTTTACGAACGACATCGACACCATAAGCAGTTGCCTCGCTCAGGTCGTCGTGCAGTTTTTCGGCGCTCTTCTGTCCGTGAGCGGGACCCTGTGCATGATGCTGTGGCTGAGCCCGCCCCTCGCCCTCTCCGTGCTGCTGGCCGTCCCGTTCTCGTTTGCGGGGGCCGCGGTCCTCGCCCGCCATGCCCGCCCCTGCTTCACGGAGCAGCAAAAGCGTCTGGGCGACCTCAACGCCATGATCGAGGAAAGCGTCAGCGGGATACGCGCCGTCAAAATTTTCCGCAGGGAGGAAGAGATGATCTCCCGTTTCGTCGAGGTCAGCGAGCACCTGCGAAGGGCGAGCACGAAGGCGCAGATATACTCCGGCCTCCTGATCCCTCTTCTCCATTTCTGCGCGAACCTGAATTACATCGTGGTGGTGACGGCGGGCGGGTGGCTGGCTCTGCGGGGGCTTGCCACAGCAGGCCTCATTCAGACGTTCCTGCTCTACTCCAGAACCTTCGCCCGTCCCCTGAACGAAATGGCGACTCAGCTGAACACGATCCAAACCGCCATCGCCGGCGCGGAGCGGGTGTTTTGGACGCTGGACGAGGTCCCCGAAATCACGGAATCTCCGGGAGCCGTCGCCCTGCGGCGCGTCCGGGGCGACGTCGAATTTCGCGGCGTCGTCTTCGGCTACAGGCAGGGGCATCCCATTCTGAAGGGTATCGATTTCGCCGTGAAGGCCGGGGAATCTCTGGCCATCGTGGGGCACACCGGGGCGGGGAAGACCACGGTCGTCAACCTGCTGGCCCGTTTTTACGACGTCCGGGAGGGGCGCATCTCGATAGACGGACACGACATCCGGGATCTGACGCTGGAAAGCCTGCGTCGTTCTCTCGGGATCGTTTTGCAGGACACGTTTCTCTTTGCCGATACGGTGATGGCGAACATCGCCTGGGGTCGACCGGAGGCGACGGAGGCGGAGGTCATCCGAGCCGCGACGGCGGCCGGAGCTCACGACTTCATCCGCCTGCTCCCCGACGGATATCGGACGCTGCTGACGGAGGAGGCCTCCAACCTGAGCAGGGGGCAGCGTCAGCTCCTCGCGATAAGCCGCGTGCTGCTGACAGACCCGCCTCTGCTGGTGCTGGACGAGGCGACGAGCAACATCGACACGCGCACCGAGGCGCAGCTCCAGACGTCCATCCTGAAACTGATGAAGGGGCGCACCAGCTTCGTCATCGCCCACCGACCGGGGACCATACGCAACGCCGACAAAATTCTGGTGATGAAGGACGGGGAAATCGTGGAACGGGGCAACCACGCGGAGCTGCTCGCCCGCGGGGGAGAATATCACGACCTCTACGCGGGACAGTTCCTGTCCGGCGGTTTTGCGTGCGGTTCGCAATGACATTTCAGGTGGAAATCCCAGCTTGGACAGGCGATAACATCACCGTACCACAAACCGTACCTCTGTAAAAAATTGAAAACCGTGCATTGCGTTATATCATGCCTTTTTAATTTCAATTCGAAGCTGTACCCCCACTCCATATTGCGTTCTCAGGCCGACGGCGGCGATATGAAACCGCATCTTATGTTTCTTCGTCGGCCAGCTGCTCCCGAAGTTCGCGTATGAGGTTGACGGCAGCAGCGAGGCGCTTGTCGGCGGGCAGTTTCGTCAGGTCGTCCAGACGGGAAAGAAGGGGGGCTGCCTTCATCAGAAGGGACATCGGCAGAAGTGTCCTGTCGTACTCCAGCAAAAGCCCCTGTGTCCGCAGGTTTGCCTCGGCCTTCCTGACGCCGCGGATCTTCAAAAGCTCCGACGTCACGCGTTCCGCAAGAGTCGTATCGGCCAGAAGGGACAGACGCAGGCGCACCCGTCCCTCGATGAAACTTTCGATCACAAACCTGCCCTTTCCCCGGAGGAACTGCCGAGGATCGGCCTCAGGCTGCAGATGCTGGCTCCGATCGTCGAGAGGTTGTGCAGGAGCGCGGATATCGCCGGCGTGATCGTTCCGCTGAGTCCCAGCGCCAGCAGCAGCGAGTTCGCGCCAACGATGAAGACGTAGTTGCGGTAAATTTTTTTCATCACCCCAACGCCCAGCCGGCGCGCGTCGAGGATACCGGCGAGCCGATTTTCGGACAGCACGACGTCCGCCACCTCCTGCGCGATATCGGCGCCGCTGCGCATGGCGACGCCCACGTCCGCCGCGGCCAGCGCCGGCGAGTCATTGACGCCGTCTCCGACCATGACGACCCCGCCCGTGTTTTTCAGGCGTTTGATGGCCTCCGTCTTATCCCCCGGCAGAAGCTGCGCCAGAACCTCGTCGATGCCGGTCTCCTCCGCGACGCTCCTCGCGACGCGGAGATTGTCGCCCGTCAGCATCGCGACACGGGTTATTCCCGCCTCGCGCAACTGTCGCACGACGTCGACGGCATCCCTGCGCAGGGGGTCCTCGATGCACAAAATTCCGGCGAGCCGACCGCCCACGGCCAAAAAGAGCACGGAGCATCGTTCGGTCTCGCGGTCGATGACCTCCTGCTGCTCAGGGGTGCAGGTCACGCCCTCGTCCTCGAACACGAAATGGGCGCTGCCGATCAGGACCTTCTCCCCTCTGACGAGGGAGGCGATCCCGTGCGCCACCGCATACTCGACCGTCGAGTGCTCCTCGCGGTGGGAAAGGTTTTCCTTCTCGGCCTGCCGTACCACCGCGCGCGCGATGGAGTGCGGAAAATGCTCTTCGAGGCAGGCGGCGGTGCGCAGCACTGCCTCCCGCGTATATCCCTCGAAGGGAACGATTTTTGCCACGGCGGGAGAGGAGACGGTCAGCGTCCCCGTTTTGTCGAAGACTACGGTGTTCGCGGCGGCCAATGCCTCCAGAAACTTGCCGCCCTTCACCAGAACCCCTCTCTTCGCGCCCTCGCGCATGGCCGAAAGGATCGCCAGCGGCGTGGAAAGCCGTATCGCGCAGGAGTAATCCACCAAAAGTGCTGCTGCGGCGCGCGTCGCGTCGCGCGTCCAGAAGTAGATGCCTCCGGCCAGCAGGAAACTGTACGGGACGATGGCGTCCGCCATTTTTTCCGCGCGGTTCTGAATTTCGGCCTTCAGTTCCTCCGACTCGTCGATCATCTCGGCGATTTTGTGGAGGCGCGTCTCGCTGTCGAAGGCCGTGACGCGAACGACCAGCTCCCCCTCCTCGATGACGGTACCGGCGTAAACGGACAGCCCCGGGTTGCGGCGCACGGGCTCGGACTCCCCCGTCATGGCGGACTGATTCACCATGGCTTCGCCCTCGAAGACCACGCCGTCGACCGGGATGACGCTGCCCGTCCGAATGACGGCAAGGTCCCCGATCCGGAGGTCGATCATGGGAATCTGCACTTCCCGCCCGTCCCGACGCACCCAAAGCCTGTCGATATTGAGGGCCAGGCTGTCGGTCAGGCTCTCCCTCGATTTTTTATGGGTCCAGCTTTCGAGCAGGTCCCCGAGAGTGAGCAGCGTCATGATGACTCCGGCCGTCCGAAAGTCGCGCCTCAGCATCGACACCCCCACGGCGGAGGCGTCAAGCACGGAGACGTTGAGCCGTCTTCCGCGCCACAGGCTGCGAAGCCCCCGCCCCAATAAGGGGAGAGAGCGCAAAAAAGTGACGCCGTAACGCAGCGTGCTGGGCAACAGAGCCCGCCACGCCACGCCGCCGAACAGGGACGTCAGAGAGTCCCCGAGGCTCGGGCCTTCGCGAACCAGAGAAGAACCGTCGATCTCTCCGTAAAATTTGTCGTCCAGAAGCCCAACCGCCGCCAGAATCGACGCGCGAACGTCCCCTTCATAGCGAATCAGCAGGCTGCCGGTTCTGTGGGAGGCAAGGGCGCTCGTGACCCCCGGTTGCGTTTCCAGGAGCGCCCCGATAACGCAGCCCTCCGCCTGCGTGAACGATCCTGCGGGGCAGCGAAGACGCAGGCGGCCGGGGAGCTCGTGTTCTACCGAAAATTCCATTCGTCAGTTTGTTTTTACCTTTTGCTCGTTGGCGTATTTTGCCTCGGCCACCACGTCGTCCACCGTCTCTTTGACGCGTTCGGCCATCGAAGCGACGCAGTCCTTAAGCTCCATCCCCTTGCCGACAACGGAAACGGCAAGCTTTTTCCCCGCCTGGCTTTTGGTAAAACAGGCGATGCCCGCCCCGACGGCGAGACCGGCCGCAAACAGGAGAACTTTTTCATTTTTCATTATGACTTCACGCACCCTTCATCCCGGAATACCTTCTCACTAAAATACCTTCTCGAACCGACTTGTGGGTTATCTTAAAGGCAGGGATAAATTTTGTAAAGGAAAGACTGATTAAAGCGCAGGGGGGCAAAGCCCCCCGCGGGAGCAGAGCCCCCCGCAGGGGATTCGTCCCCTGACTTCGTCGATTTTCTAAACGTCCGCGCTATGCGCAGTTGCTCTGGCGCTGCGGGTGCGCGATTCCCTCGTGAATCTGACGCAGCACCTCGATCGCGACCTCGAGGGCGCGTTTGCCGTCCCGAATGCCGACAAGGGGCTGGCGTTTCTCGCGCACGCAACTGATGAAGTGCGCCAGTTCCAGCTTCAGGGGCTCGCTTTTGGGGAAGACGGGGCGCTCCAGCATCTCGGTCACGCCCCTGTTGTCGCGGATGCAGCGGTGTATCTGCACGTCCTGCGTCTCGTAGTTGACGGTGATGTGGCGTTCGCGCTCCATGATGTCGAGCTGACGCAGCCGTTTTTCCGAAACGCGGCTGACCAGAATGGAGGCCATCGTTCCGTTTTCAAACGTGATCTGCGCGCTGGCGATGTCCTCGTGCTCCGTGTACAAACAGCGCCCCGCGGCGGCGATGCGGAGAATTTCCGACGGAACCAGCGACAGGATGATGTCGATGTCGTGGATCATCAGGTCGAGCACCACTCCCACGTCGCCGATGCGTGGAGAAAAGGGGCCGATACGCCGGGATTCGAGATAAAAGGGATCGTGAATAGTCTGCGCTATGTGCCGGACGGCGCCGTTGAAACGCTCGATATGTCCCACCTGTAAAACCAGATTGTTTCTGTCCGCCAGCCTCAGCAGATCTTCGGCCTCGCTGGGACGCGTCGTGACGGGCTTCTCTATCAGGACGTGAATCCCTTTCTCGAGGGCCTCTTTTGCGATGGCATAATGCAGGCTTGTCGGAACGACAATAGAAAGGGCATCGGGCTGCTGATGCTCGATCAGTTCGCTCATATCCGCATAACAGGGAACCCCCAGGCTTTCGGCGACGGCATGGGCCTGATTTTCATCGACGTCGACCACCCCCACAAGACGGGCGTCCAGGAGTTCCGTGTAAACACGCGCGTGATGCTGTCCCAGATGGCCCACACCGATAACTCCCGCTCGCTTGAATTCCATTTTTTTCACCCTTCATTCATAAGAAGAATATGAGATCCAGTTCGGTTTTATAAAAATTATCCCTCCGGGGGCGTTTTTTATGGCGCAAAGTGTAAATCCACATTCGTCAGGGAGTATTGTAAAATTAAAATTATTTTAGACTTACAACGCATGAACTTGTGTGATATAGTAGATTACGTTGTTAACCAGCAATAACAGCTCTAAATTATGAGATATTTTTGAGAGGAGTTTCGAGGTTGCCTGCTCAGGTATCCGTAATAGAAATAAGCCAAAAAACACTTGCTTCGGGCAGGCTTTTTGTCGTCTTTGATTATCCCCGTCTAACTTTTCCTTTTCCCTTTACGAATTTTTCAGGGCGCTGCGTTTTCCCTTCGGGAGCGCATGAGGCGTTTTTTGTTGTTCCGTCTGGCCGCCTCTCACGGAACTGGCGACCCTCGAAGGACCGGGCGGGGAAAAAATATTACGGTTGGACCGACGCCCAAACGTCCGAGGAGACGATGGGGCGCATATAAAAAAGGAGGATTTCAGTCATGTTGCTTTCCAGGTTGCCTTCCAGGTTGCTTTTCGGAATGAACGTTGTTTTTATTGCGCTTTGGTCTGGCGTGCTCGCCACGGGGTCCGCGGACGCGGCCCCCGCCGCCGGGGCGAAGGCCGAGTATCAGATTCTGGCGACCACGATGGGCGGTTTTCAGGGAATGCAGGGCCCCTTCACCCTGCGGCTGGACGCGCGGGGAACGCCCGCATCCGGTGGGGCGCAGCAGGCGAAACACGCAATTCCCGCCGGCATGAAAATGGGAAAGGAGCTTCCCCTGATCCGGCCGGAGCGGGCGGAGCCTGGGACTGCGAACGTTCCGCCGGGTCAGGAAAACTGGACGCTGAAAATTTACTGGGGTTCCTCGAAAACCGTGCTGAAAGGGCAGCCGCTGGTTATATCCCCCCAGGAGATGAAGAGCGGCAGGGGCAAATTCGCGGAGCTGGCGGAGGGAGGCCGGGGCGTTTGGAAAAACGCGCCTCCCTCGGGCTGGGGCTGGGGCAAGTGGCCCAACAGACAGTCCTCCGTACCCGTGCCGTCCGGCGCGTCTCTCAGAGGCGAGCATTTCGTGACGGGAAACTACCTGCCGGACATGAAATTCAGCATGACCCAACACGATTTCCTTCCGCCGCTCAGCGCAACAATCGGCGGCGACCTCAACGCCTCGATCCCCGTATCCTGGGGACCCGTGAAGGGGGCGGTGGGATATTTCGTTTACGCCATGGCGGCAAATCAGGCAAAAAAAGAGACGGTCATCTGGACGTCCTCATCGAAGCCCACCATGGGGATGCAGACGCACGAACACTCCTCCCGCGTCAGGGAGCTGACCGGCTCCGGAATCGTCATGAAGCCGGATAAAAACGCCTGCGACGTTCCGGCCGGAATCTTCGCGGGGTACGAGGGAGTGGTCGTCATGGTGCACGCATGGGGTAACAATATAGTCATCGGATAGCTAAGTTTTCATTGTAATAGCTATCTAAAACGTCTATAAAAGCCCTCCATACCGGGTAATCGGTATGCAGCTCAAGGTGAAAGCCCTTGAGAT
>JAISSA010000138.1 GCA_031273365.1 Synergistaceae bacterium | reverse complement strand
TGACCGACCTCATGACAGGCGATGATCTTCTTTTCCTTGTCGCTGATCAGGCGGCTTCTGCGCTCCGGGCCGGCCATGACGCGCTCGATGCCCTCCTCGAACTCCTCCATTCCTATCCTGTCCCTGTCGTGCCGCGCGGAAAGAAGCGCCGCCTCGTTGACGAGGTTCGCCAGGTCCGCCCCGACAAAACCCGGAGTCCTGCGGGCAAGGACGCTCAGATCGACGTTCTCGTCGACCTTCTTGTCCTTGCTGTGAACCTTCAGAATCGCCTCGCGGCCATTTACGTCCGGACGATCGACCACGATATGCCGGTCGAAACGCCCCGGGCGCAGCAGTGCCGGGTCCAGGATGTCCGGGCGGTTGGTTGCCGCTATCAGTATCGTGCTGGTGGCCTCGTCGAATCCGTCCAGCTCCACCAGAAGCTGATTCAGCGTCTGCTCGCGCTCGTCGTGTCCGCCGCCCAGGCCCGCGCCTCTGTGGCGTCCGACGGCATCCATCTCGTCGATGAAAACGATGGACGGCTGATAGCGCTTCGCCTGATCGAAAAGGTCGCGCACCCGCGCCGCGCCGACGCCGACGAACATCTCGACGAAATCCGAGCCGCTGACGCTGAAGAAGGGCACGTCCGCCTCTCCCGCCGCCGCACGGGCAAGCAGCGTCTTGCCCGTGCCGGGAGGCCCGAGAAGCAGGACGCCCCGCGGCACCTTCGCCCCCAGCCTCGTAAATTTCGTCGGGTCCCGCAGGAAGTGGATGACCTCCTGCAGCTCTTCCTTGGATTCATCGCAGCCGGCCACGTCGTCGAACGTCACCTTGGGCCGGTTGTCCAGAAACAGCTTGGCCTTGCTTTTCGCGAAGGACATGACCTTGCCGCCGCCGCCCTGCATATTGTAAAGGAAGAAAATCCACACCCCGATCAGCAGAAGCGTCGGCAACAGAGACGAAAGAATCGTCACCCACCACGACGTCTTCTGCGGCGCCTCGATGGTGACAATAGCGCCTCTGTCCGTCGCCATGGACGCCAGATTGTCGACGTTCACGCCGTAGGTCAGATATCTGCTCCCGTCCCTCAGCTCGCCGCGCAGCGTTGCGGAACTCGACTCGCCCGGCAGGGTGTTGTTCCTGATCTGCAGGGTTTTGACCCGCCCTGCCTCCAATTCCACGATAAAAGAGCTGTAATTGATTTCGCTGTATTGCTGTGGGGTCTGCGCCGGAGTTAAAAACATATTGACCAGGCTGACCACCAACACGATAAGAATCAGGTATAAACCCAGATTCTTCACCACGCGCCCCAAAACATCCCCACCTTCCCATGCCCCCGGCTTGGGCCGTGTGGGCAGTCTTCGTCCTTATCCCCGAGTAATTCCGGCAAAATATGCAACTCACTATACGCTCATTGTCCGTTGCTCAGGATCCAACCTCGCTATTTTAACAGGAAATTCATGAAACGAGTCTGTAGATTTGACCGTGTTCGGAGGCCAGCGCCATCAATCATCAACCATCGATCGCATCGATCGCGTCGAGCGCGTGGATATCCGACAGATGCCGCAGGCTGCCCCCACAGTCCAGGCCGTAACCGACCACGAAGACGTCGGGGATGGAAAAACCGCAGTAGTCGATGGTTACCGGGATCTCGCGTTTTTCGCTCTTGTCCAGCAGGACGCATGTCCGTAAACTTGCCGGCCTGCGGGCGTTCAGGATATTCAGAAGGTAGGACAGAGTGAGGCCCGTGTCGATGATGTCCTCCACGATCAAAACGTCTTTGCCCGCGATGTCTGAGCCAATGTCCTTCAGAATGCGCACGACGCCGCTGCTCTTCACCGCGTTCCCGTAGGAGGAGATCGACATGAAGTCTATTTTGACGTCGAGTTCGAGCGGCATACGCCGCACCAGGTCCGACAGGAAAATCACCGCACCGTTCAGGATTCCCACGACCAAAAGCTCTCTGCCCCGCGTCCCGGACGCGATTTTATCCGCAAGGGCGTCGACGCGATTTTGTATTTCCCGCGCAGAAATCAATACTTTACCCGTTTTATAGCCGGATTCCATATCAGAAATTCCCCTCCATGCAGTTTTCAGTTTTCAGTTTTTTTCCAGATCACACGGTTCCTGTCGCCCCGGACCGAGACGCCGCCGCCCCATTGAAATTCGAACTCCTCCGTGCCCTCCATCAGGCGGGCCAGTTCCATGGCGCGCCTTCTGGAAAGGGTCGACAGTCCCCGTCGGCGTCCGGACTCCCGTATTATGAGCGTCCTCTCGAAAGGGGAAAGCGCCCGTGCCCTGTCACGATCGATCGCCCACGAATCCGGCGCGTCCTCCGGTCCGGACGGGGTCGATGAATCGGTCAGGGCCGCCGCGCGGCGTTCTTCTTCTTCGCGATAATAACGCATTTCCTCCCCGAAGGCCACCAGATGGTCAACGGCTCTGCCGTTCACGCGATCGACCATAAGCGGCATCAGCTCGTTGCGAATGAAGTTGCGCGTGAAACGGCTGTCTTTGTTGGTGCAGTCCTCCCGCCATTCAATGCCTCTGTGACGCAGAATCGATCTCAGGAACTCACGGGAACAGGCCAGAAGGGGGCGAAAGAAAACTCCCCGCCGCTCAGGGATTCCGACCGCCCCGCGGACGCCCGTCCCGCGCAGCAGGTTGAACAGCACCGTCTCGGCGACATCCTCCCTGTTATGAGCCAGCGCGACGCCGAACGCTCCGTGCTTTTCCGCCACCGACTCCAAAAAGGCGTGACGAATGCGGCGTCCTCCCGATTCGAGGGACTCCCCCTGTCGAAGCGATCCAGGCACGTCAACGTGAAGAACGACGCTCCCGATCCCCCAGCCCGCGGCCATCCGTTCCACGTAACGGGCGTCCTCCAGCGACGTCTCCCCCCTCATCCCGTGTTCGAGGTGAGCCACGATCAACCGCCTCTCGCAGAACGTCCGAAACAGCCACAGCAGCGCCATGGAATCGCTGCCTCCGGAGACGGCGAGCACGATCGCCCCCTTTGGGTTCGGTTGGTCCGGTGGAGTCTGAACGTCTGTCCGGTTGATCGCGCCTTCGATCCATCCCTGACGTCTTCCGACCTCAAAGAACAGCGAACTCAGGGCGCTCAGCGAAACCGCGAAGGGGATCGCGCGACTGCGCTCCCTTTCGCGTTCCTCCTCCGACAGGCGCGCAAGCGCCCGACGGTAAAATTCTCTTCTATTGGCGTCTTCCAAAGACCTCACCCAAATCCCCTGAAACCAATAAGGAATGTCATGTCAACAGGAACCGGAAAAAAATTAATGGGGGTCAGGGGGCCGGGAAAAATCCCCTGCGGGGTGTGGGGCGGAGCCCCGCGGTTTTAAGTTGTTGTTGACATTAATAATAAGAAAGGGGTTGTCTTCCCGCTTTAAAGACAACCCCCGAGTTATAACCCGCCTCGAAAAGTTAAAATATAAAAATGCGCCCGCTCAGGCGTCACACGCCCGATTTCGTTCCGGCGGGCGATGGCGCGACGTCGGCTGAGGCGGCTCCTGCGCCGTAGAGCAGACGATAAACCTCGAGGTTGCCCGAGACCTTCTGGATGTAGTCGCACGTCTCGTCAAAGCGCACCTGTTCGATCCAAAGATCGGGCTTCATGTTCTGCCTTCCGTCGGCCAGCCATTTTCGGGCATTGCCGGGACCGGCGTTGTAGGCCGCCATAATCCAGTCCCTCCGCTCGAACGATCGGGCCAGGCGCGCCAGGTGCGCCGTCCCCATGGTAATATTGTCCGTCACGTCGAGGATGTCGTATTTCTGAAGGCCGATCCGCTTCGCCTCGTCCTTCGCCGTCCCCGGCATGAGCTGCATCAGGCCCGACGCCCCGGCCCGGCTCAACGCGCCGGGTCGAAACGCGCTTTCCTGTCTCATCACCGACCAGACGAGGTTGCTCTCGACGCCGTACGTTTTGCAGGCCGCTTCCACCTGCTTCATGAAAGGACGGGGATAAAGGCCCTCCAGCCCTTTGCGATAAAGCTTCGTCCCGGACACAAACCAGCGCGTCAGGGCGCGGGCCTGCGAGTAGGAGCCGTCCGTCTCGCCCAGCCACGCGGAGAGCGCTATCGAGCGATAGAGGTCTTTGGCGCTCGCGTTGGAACGCTGCATTTTCAGTTTTGCATAGTAGACGAACCCCCACTGCTCCAGCAGGCCCGGTTTGGAAACGAGGCCCGGCGGGTCCCCGTCCAGCAGCGTCAGCGCCCCGGGGACAGCCCAAAAGGCGTAAAGGGACAGCGGATGCCTCCTCACCAGAGCGTCCAGGGTCTTTTTCGCCTCCCCGGGCTGTCCCGCGGCTTTCTGGGCCGCGGCGATCCAGTAGAGCACGCGAGGTTCCCAGGAGGCGTTCAGCGCCGGAGAACGAACCTGAGTCCAGTACCAGATGGCCTCCTTATATTTTTTTGCGTTCCAGGAGCTCCATCCCCTCCTCCAGAGAATCTTCACGGCGTTTGGAGAGTCCGGCCAGACCCGTATCAGGTCGTCCTCGAGTTTTTTCGCCTCCGCCCCGTCGAGCAGGTCGGTCAGCGCGAACATCGCCTGCGCCTGGACCTTTCCCTTACGTTCCTTCACGATCCTGCGGAGCGCCGCGATGGCGTTCGCCTTCTCGCTTCTGCCGGCGAGCGTCGCGATGCGCCGGACGGAGGACTCCGCCCACCCGTTGCCGCTCAGAGCCAGGTTCCCCCAGAGCTTCAGGGCTTCCGCGTCACGCTTCACGCGGTAAAGGGACAGGGCCCGGTAGTACGCGGCCCTGCGCCAGCCCGCCGCCTTTTGAGGGACCGCGCCCAGGAGGGCGATGGCCGTTTTGTGGTCGTTCGTCAGATGCGCGTATTCCCCCAGAGCCAGGTTCTGAGCCGCGGACCAGGGCTTTGGACGCGCCGCAACCAGGTCCCGGGCGGCTTTGTTTGTGGGCTGCAGCGCCAGAAGCTTCAGCGCGTTCGCGCTCTGGTCGCCGGGAAGTTTTATCATTCGGACGAGGGCGGCAATCCTGCGTTCTTTGGTGTCGGCCGCCTCGAGCATCCTGTTCAGGGCCCTTTTCACGCCCTCGGGATCCCTGTCGCCCAGCAGGCGGACCTGTGCGTAAGCGACGTAGTAACGCAGGTCCGCCGGAGCGGTTTTCTCCAGTCGGGCGGCCGTTTTCAGGGCCTCCGGGATCCTCTTCAGGTTTTCATACCCCAGAAGCAGAGTCATTTCGGCGTAGGG
>JAISSA010000103.1 GCA_031273365.1 Synergistaceae bacterium | reverse complement strand
AAGCGTTTCGCAGTAAGGGAATCCGGTGCGACGCCGGAACGGCCCCGCCACTGTAACTCGAAGACGAAGCTCGCAGGTTGGACAAGTCACTGTTCCGAGAAAAGGGAAATCCCCGATGGGACGGGAAGACGCGGGCGGAGAATGAACGAGAAGTCAGGAGACCTTGTGAAATGGAGATCTTGCGTGTGCGTGGGCGCTTGAACGAGAGGAACTCCTGTATATTATGTCTATGAAACAAAGGGAGCCGACGTCGCGATCGGCTCCCTATTTTTTAGAGCCGCTTTTTGCGAGGCAAATCTGAGGCGACTCTATGAAACGCGTCGTCTATGAATAAAGAAATATGAAAAGGAGGGGGAAACGTGCGACCCGAGGAGATCGAGCGGACCAGCATGGCCATCATCGAAAGGGAACTCGCCGAAAGGGGGATCGTCGTCCCCTCCGACGTTCTGCCGGTGGTCGCGCGTGTGATCCACGCCACGGCGGATTTCGATTTCGCGGAATCCCTCGCCTTTTCGGAAGGGGCGGTCGAGGCGGGGAAAAAAGCTCTGACGCAGGGAGCGACGGTGGTCACGGACACTCGGATGGCGGCCAGCGGCATCAGCGAAAAATATATGGCGGAAAATGGCGGCGTCGTCCGATGCTACATGGCCGACGAGGACGTGGCCCTGGAGGCCGGGGAGCGAGGGACAACCCGCGCGGCGGTCAGCATGGAGCGCGCGGCCGCGGAAACTCCTGAGGCGGTCTTCGCCCTGGGCAACGCCCCCACGGCCCTTTTGCGCCTCTGCGAGCTGATGTCGGAGGGTCGAGCGCGCCCGGCTTTGATCATTGGGGTCCCGGTGGGGTTCGTCAACGTGGCGGAGTCCAAAGAGGCTCTTATAAAGACGGCGGACGCAAAGGTCCCGTGGATTGTCGCGCGCGGACGCAAGGGCGGGTCCCCCGTCGCTGCGGCGATCGTGAACGCCCTTTTGCGCTTGTGAGCACGCTCCGACGCGAGGGGGTATCCACAGGGTCCTGCGCGGCGGCGGCAAAGGCGGCGGCGCTGTGGCTGACGACGGGCGAATGCCCCGAGCGGGTCGAGATCGAAACGCCGACGGGCCGAACGCTGGGGTTGGACGTTCTGCCCTGCTCCCCCGGTTGTTGCGGCGTGGTCAAGGACGCGGGCGACGATCCGGACGCGACGGACGGTCTGACCGTGGTGGTCCGGGT
The DNA here is from genome assembly GCA_031273365.1 of Synergistaceae bacterium. GTDB lineage: Bacteria > Synergistota > Synergistia > Synergistales > Aminobacteriaceae > JAISSA01. The sequence goes on along the minus strand of JAISSA010000103.1, from coordinate 12,055 downwards.
GGAACTGCCGGAGGGCGGGAACTTGCGCGAAAATACGGTGGAGTTCCGGGCGGGGGAGGGCGTCGGAACGGTCACCCTGCCGGGTTTGAAGGTCCCCGTCGGCGAGCCCGCCATCAACCCCGTGCCGCGGCGTATGATCGAGGAGGCGTTGCGCGGGGCCGTCGGCCCGCGCCCTGCCGTGGTCACCGTCTCCGTGCCCGGCGGGGAGGAAATCGCGAAGCGGACGTTCAACCCGAGGCTGGGGATCGTCGGCGGCATTTCGATATTGGGGACGCGGGGAACCGTGCGCCCGATGGACGAGGGGGCGATGCTGGAATCCCTGACCCTGGAGCTCAACACCCACGCGGCCCTGGGCAAAAAGGCCATCTCCCTGACCTTCGGCGGCACGGGCGAGGCCGCGATGCGCAAGGCTTTCGGACTCGAAGGGCGTTGCGTCGTGCAGGTGGGGAACCTGGTGGGCTTCGTTCTGGACGAGGCGGAGCGCCTGGGCTTCGACCGGATTTTGCTGTGCGGGCATCCGGGCAAACTCCTGAAGGTCGCGGCGGGAAGTTTCAACACGCACAACCGCGTCGCGGACGGCAGAATGGAGGCGCTCTGCGCTCACGGGGCCCTTTGCGGTATGGAACACGACCTCATCCGCCGACTTTACGCCTGCGCGACGACGGAGAGGACGATCGCCCTGCTGCGCGAAACCGGCAACGATTTTTTATGGAATCACCTGGCCGAGGCTGCGGCCAAACGGTGCGTCGATCGATCGCTGGCGCGCCCCTCGGGCGATTTCCTGGTGGGGGCGGCCTTCATCGACAACGACGGTACGGTTTTGGGGAAAAGCTCTGGGGTCGATGCTTTGATACAAACGTTAAAAACGCTAAAAGCGACGAAGGCGGAGGGGTTCTGATATGGAACGGGAACGGGATAAAAACGGCAAGGACCTCCGCGTGGTGAGCGTGGGGCCCGGCGATACGGAACATTTGACCCCCGCGGCCGAGCGGGCGCTGAGAACGGCCGATTGCCTGTTCATCGCAAAGCGTCATCTGGAGTCCTGGACTGGATCGCCGGCGAAAGAGAGCGCCGATGTGGCGATCATGGGGGATCTGGACGACGCGTTGTCGCGGGTGGAGAAAAAACTGGAGGAGGGAAGCGTCGCCGTCGCCGTGTCGGGAGACGCGGGGGTCTTCAGCCTGTTGCCCCGGTTGCGGAAACGGTTTCCGAACCAAGAAATTTCCGTGGTCCCCGGAGTGAGTTCCCTGCAGTCTCTTTGCGCCGCGCTGGGAGAGACCTGGGAAAACGCGACGATCGCCAGCGTCCACGGGCGCGACATGCCGCCGTCGAAAGTGGCGGGCATGGCGGCGCACAATGGGAAAACGATCTTTTTCTGCGGCCCGGACCGCGGCCCCGCGTGGCTCTGCCGCGTTCTCTCGGAGCGGGAGATCGACGTGGAGGTCGCGGTGGGGGAACGGCTCTCCTATCCCGACGAGCGCGTTACGAGAGGACGCCCTTCCCAACTGGCCGAAGGAACCTTCGATCCCCTATCCGTGGTGAGGGTGAGCAACCCCGAGCCTCTGCTTTTTTCCCAGCGCCGCCCGGAGGACTCGGAGTTTCTGCGCTCCGAGTCCCGGATTCCCATGACGGGGGAGGAGGTGCGGACAATGGCGCTGGATCGCCTGCGGCTGTCGCCGGATTCCGTCGTGTGGGACATCGGGGCCGGAACGGGCTCCGTCTCCGTCGCCTGCGCTCGCCTCTGCCCCTTTGGGGAGGTTCACGCCGCGGAGCGCCTGTCCGAGGCCGTGAGCCTGCTGCGGGCCAATAAAGCCAAATTTCGTTCCTACAATCTTTTCATTCATGAGGGCGGCGCGGCGGAGTCGCTGGGAAACCTGCCCCGCCCGACGCACGTCTTCGTCGGGGGCAGCGGGGGCGAGCTGCGGCAGATACTGGAACACGTCGGAAACCTGAGCGAAGACATCCGCGTCGTCGTCAGCGGAGTGACCCTGAACACGATCGCGGTCGCCTCCCAGGTCTTGAGCGGGCCGGGGTTTTACGGCATGGACGCTCTGCAGGTCTCCATCAGCCGCAGCAAGCCCGTGAGGGACAGCCTCATCATGGCGGCGCGGAACCCCGTCACGCTTCTATCCGCCTGGGCGGGAAGACAAGACGGGCGCGGGAAAGGAAGCCCTTCCTCATGATCCGTTTCGTCGGGGCGGGACCGGGCGCGTCGGACCTGATCACCGTCCGGGGAATGAACCTGCTGCGGAGCGCGGGGATGGTGGTCTATGCGGGGTCCCTGGTCAACCTGGAGCTTCTGGAAAACGCGCCCTCAGGCTGCGAGTTTCACGACAGCGCGTCTATGACCTTGGACGAGGTGATCGACGCGATGCGGGACGGGTTCGTCAGGGGGCTGGACGTCGTTCGCCTGCACACGGGAGACCCGTCGATTTACGGCGCGGTCCGGGAGCAGATGGATCGATTGAAAGAACTCCACATTCCCTTCGAGGTGGTTCCGGGGGTCAGTTCGCTGGCGGCCGCGGCGGCGGCGCTGAACGCGGAGTACACCCTGCCGGGCGTCAGCCAAACCCTGATCGTCACGCGTATGGAGGGACGGACCCCCGTGCCGGAACGGGAACACGTCCGCGCCCTGGCCTCGCACGACGCCTCGATGGCGTTTTTCCTGTCTGCGGGGATGCTGGGCGAACTATGCCGAGAGCTGGTGGAGGGAGGATACGAGCCCGACACCCCGGCGGCGCTGATCTACAAGGCCAGTTGGCCGGAGCAAAGGGTTTTGCGCGCGGCTCTCTCCGACCTGCCGGCTCAGGCCGAAGCGGCGGCCATGCCCCGAAAGACCGCGTTGGTTTTGGTCGGAAGGTTCCTGGGGAACGACTACGAGACCTCCAGGCTCTACGACGCGTCGTTCAGCCACGGGTTTCGGAAAGCGGCCCGCGAATGAAGGCCGCGATCGTCGCTTTTACCCGCTCCGGGGCCCTGCTCTCTCTGCGCATCGCGCGCGAGCTGGACGCCCGCGCGTTTGCGCCGGAGCGTCACGCGGGCGGCGGGGTGGAGGTTCTGCCGGGTACGGTATTCGACTGGGCGAGGGAGTGGTTTTCGAGAAGCGAGGCCCTGGTTTTCGTCTCGGCCGCGGGGATCGCGGTCCGGGCGATAGCGCCTCACGTGAGGACCAAGACGAAGGACCCGGCGGTCGTCGTGCTGGACGACAGGGGGCGGAACGTGATCTCCCTGCTTTCCGGGCACGTGGGGGGAGGCAACGACCTGGCCAGGAGGATCGCGGCCCTGACGGGAGGGCGCGCCGTCGTCACCACCGCCACGGACGCGCGTGGAATCGAGGCCGTCGACGAGTGGGCGGTCAAAAACGACTGCGCTGTGGAAAACATGGAGGCTGTCAAATGGATTTCCGCGGCGATGCTGGACGCCCAGCCTCCGCAAAAATCACCCATAGACGTCGTTTGGGCGGACCCGACATCGGCGGGCGCGGGCTTGACAGGCGCGACGCCCGTAGGCGTCGCGATCACCGACGAGTCGATTCTTCCGCCCTGGCCCGTGACCTTGTGGTTGCGTCCGCGCGTTCTGGTCCTCGGCGTCGGGTGCAGACGGGGCATCGCCAAGGCCGCGCTCGACGCGGCCGCGGAGGATTTTTTGAGAGGCGCGGGAAGGTCGCCCCTCTCCCTCAAAGCGGCGGCCTCCATCGACCTGAAACGGGACGAGCCCGCGATTCTCGACTTTTGCCGCGAGCGCGGCATCTCCTTCCTGACCTACGGCGCGGCGGAACTGCGCGGGGTCGAGGGCTCTTTCTCGTTCTCCCAAAAGGTCCTGGAGGTCACGGGCGTGGACAACGTCTGCGAGCGGGCGGCGGTCTTGGCCGCCAGGTCCGTTTCCTCCGCCGGGGTTTTGCTGCGGAGCAAGACGCTCTACCCGGAAATTTCGCTGGCCCTGGCCCGCTGTGCGGAGCCGGTTCGATGATCTACATCGTGGGCCTGGGGCCTGGAGGCAAAGACGAGATCACGCCCCGCGCGACGCTTGCGCTGGAGCGTTCGGACATTATCATCGGCTATAAACGCTACATCGATCTTCTGACGCCGGCCTTCGGACACAAGACCTTGCTGCCCTTCGCGATGAAACAGGAGGTCGACAGGTGCCGCCAGGCCGCGGATCTGGCTCGAGACCACGCGGTCTCGCTGGTTTCCAGCGGGGATGCGGGGGTCTACGGCATGGCAAGCCTGATGCTGGAAATATTGGACGCCCAAAACAAAGACGTCGAGGTGGAGATCGTTCCCGGAATAACGGCGGCCTGTTCGGCGGCGGCGGTCCTGGGCGCTCCGCTGGCGCACGATTTTGCGGTGGTGAGCCTGAGCGACCTTCTGACCCCCTGGAGCGCGATCGAAAAGCGCCTCGCCCTGGCGACGGAGGCGGATTTCATCCTCTGCCTCTACAACCCCGCCAGCCGAACCCGCGACGACTATTTGCGGCGGGCCTGCGAGACGATCCTGAGGGGGCGCGACGGAAGCACGCCGTCGGGTTGGGCGCGCAACGTCGGCAGGAAGGGACAGAACCATAAAATCCTGCCCCTGTCGGAGCTGCGGGAGGAAAAACTGGACATGCTTTGCACGGTCGTCGTCGGCAACTCCGAGACGAGGACGCTGAACGGCCGGATGGTCACGCCGAGAGGCTATCGGGTATGAATGCATCGGGTATGAAGGTATCGGATATGAACGCGCCGGGCGCGGTGAAGATTCTTTTGTTCGGGGGAACGACCGAAGGGCGGGAAATTCTGGAAAGCGGTCTGCCGTTGATCTACTCCGCGGCGACGGAGTACGGGGCGGAGTCGGCCGGGCTCCCCGATGGGAGGCTCCCCAACGTGGAGGCCCGCGTCGGCCGCATGGACGCGGAGGCGATGGAGCTTTTCATCGTGGAAAACGGCATCGTCGGGGTGATGGACGCGACGCACCCTCACGCCGTCGAGGCGAGCCGAAACGCCCGCCGGGCCTGCGAACGCGCGGCCGTTCCCTATGTCCGCGTGGTGCGGGAGTTCGTGAAAATAGACGAGAAAGAAGTCACGGTGGTGGACTCCTGCGAAGAGGCGGCGACGCTCCTGAACACCCCACCCCGGCGCGAGGCCAAGGTCCTGTTGACCGTGGGCAGCAAGGAGTTGGCCTGCTTCACGGACGTCGACGACTACCGGAGACGTTTGTTCGTCCGGCTCCTCCCTGTCGGCGAGGCGATTCGGTCCTGCGAAAAGATGGGATTCGACGCCGGGCACCTCATCGCCATGCAGGGGCCTTTTTCGAAGGCGATGAACAAAGCGACGCTGGAGATGACGGGCGCTGGGGTCCTCGTCACCAAAGACAGCGGAACCACGGGGGGGCTGAAAGAAAAATTGGAGGCGGCTCGAGAACGCGGCGTCGATGTGTTGCTGATTCGACGCCCCGAAGAAACCGGCATGACCGTGGCCGAGGCCCTGGAATGGGGACACGGGCTCCTGCGCGGCACTGGCGGCTTTCCATTGTTCCCATTTTTTATGGATATCGCCGGCCGCAAGGCCCTCGTCGTGGGCGGAGGCGCCGTCGCTCTGCGGCGCGCGCGCACCCTTCTTGCCTGCGGCGCGGCCGTGACGGTGGTCAGCCCCAAATTTCACGGGGATTTCGACGCTCTGTCCCAGGCTTATAAAAAAAATTTGAGGCTGCTCGAAGACCGCTACGAGGCGCGTCATTTCGACGACGCGTTTGTGGTGGTGTCGGCGACGGACGACAGAAAACTCAACCGCGACATTGGGGAGCGGGCGCGAAAGGCGGGCATCGCCGTGTCCGTTTCCGACGCGCCGGAGGAGTGCACTTTTTTCTTTCCCTCGCTCATCTCCGAGGGGCAGGTCGCCGTCGCGGTCTCGGCGGGCGGCCGCCCGTCGCTGAACCGCCGCCTGTCCGACCGACTGCGCGTGGTCTGGAGCGGTTGGGTCGAAGAGGAAAAAACGCGAGAAGACAAGGAGAGAGGCAAATGAAGGCAACAACGGACTTTTCGACCATTCCACCTTCAGGCCCTTTGCGCCCGACCCTATTTCTAACGTTAGGCCCTTTATCCCCAGCCTCGGGTCTTTCGCTTCCAACTTCAGGCATATTATCCCCAGCTTTAGGCCTTTCGCTTCTAACTTTAGGCCCTTTATTCCAATCATGAAAATTATTCGTGTGGGCAGCCGCGACAGCGCTCTAGCCGTGAAACAAACTCGACTCGTTATGGACGCCTTGGCGCGGGCGCACCCCGAACTCCGAATCGAGCTGGTGACGATGAAAACCGCCGGCGACCTGAACCTCCGCCCCTTCGAGCAATTGGCGCAAAAGGAGGACGGCTCCGGGACGAATCGTTTCGGCGCGAAGGGGCTCTTCGTAAAGGAACTGGAGCAGGCCCTGATGGACGAGCGGATCGACGTGGCGGTCCACAGCTTGAAGGACATGCCGATGGAGCAGGACGAGCGCCTGCCGATCCGCGCTTTTTTCGAAAGGGGCGACCCTCGCGACGCCTTGGTGTCGCCTTTGAGGCGCGCGGAGCCCGACGGGGACATCGGCTGTTCCTCGGCGCGCCGCCGCGTGCAGTTGGAGAGACTGATGCCCGGCCGCGTGCGCCCGATCCGTGGCAACGTCCCGACGCGCTTGAAAAAACTGGACGAGGGACAATACGCGTTTCTCGTCCTGGCCGCGGCCGGGTTGCGACGCTTGGGGTTGGGTTCGCGTATTTCCCGAATTTTCTCGCCGGAGGAAATGATCCCCGCGGCGGGGCAGGGAAGCCTGGCCTGCCAGGTTCGTGGGGAGGACTCCGGCTTCATCGACGCCCTGAACGACCCCGATACCGAGGACTGCGCGCGGGCCGAGCGGGCTTTCGTCGCCCGGTTGGGGGGCGGCTGCGCGCTGCCCGTGGCGGCCTATGCGCGCGCGCGGGGGACGGAGCTGATCCTCAGGGGGCTCTACGTGGACGAGGCCGAGAACCTCTACCGCTCCGCCTCCCTGTCGGGGGATCGGAGGGACGCGGTTAAGCTCGGGGAAACGCTGGCGTCGCGTCTGCAGAAGGGCGAGATTCAAGGGGTCGGCGAGAACCGCGCGCCAACTTGGACGTCGCCCCACAAGGTTCAATTGGGGAGTGAGATCTTTGAACGGTAAAGTCTGGCTGGTGGGAGCGGGGCCCGGAGACCCGGAGCTTTTGACGCTCAAGGGCAAACGCGTTTTGGAACAGGCGGACGTCGTCGTTTATGATCGATTGATCGGCCCCGGCGTCTTGGGCTATGCCCCGCCGGAGGCGGAGCTGATCGATGTCGGCAAAAGCGGCGGCCGTCATCCCGTGCCTCAGGGGGAGATCGAGGGGATCCTTATTGAAAAGGCCCTGGAGGGCAAGCGCGTCGTGCGGTTGAAGGGAGGCGACCCGTTTTTGTTCGGCCGCGGCGGCGAGGAAATGACGGCTTTGACCGACCGGGGGATCCCCTGCGAACCGGTCTCCGGCGTGACCTCGGCGATCGCTGTCCCCGCCTCCGCTGGAATTCCCGTCACGCACCGGGATTACGCCTCGTCGCTCCATATCGTCACGGCTCACAAACGATGGGACGCGCCGCTCGACTACGACGCTCTGGCCCGGCTGGAGGGAACCCTCGTTTTTTTGATGGGGGCCTCGGAGGTGGGGGAAATCTGCGAACGCCTGATCGCGGCCGGCATGGACAAAAACACGCCCGCGGCGGTGATCGAACGGGGAACGACGGCGCGCCAGAGGCGGGTGACGGGCGTGCTGGCGAATTTGGCACGGGCGGCCAGGGATGATCGTTCTCCCGGCGTTCAGCCCCCGGCGGTGGTGGTCGTGGGGCGCGTCGTCGCCCTGGCCGAAACTTTGGACTGGCGCGCGCGCTTGCCCCTGACCGGCAGGCGCGTGCTGGTTCCCCTACCGGCTTCCCGCGGCAAAAACGGCGGGCGTTTGACGGCGCTTTTGCGCTCGCGCGGCGCGGAGGTCCTGGAGACGCTTTCCTCGCGGACGGAGGCCATCGACGCGCCCTTGCCCCATTTGGGCGGCTACGAGTGGCTGGTCTTCACCAGCGCGGCGGGCGTGGAGTTTTTTTTCGAACGATTGAGAGCGGACCGCAGGGATATCCGAGAGATCGACGCCGCAAAAATCGCGGCGGTGGGCTCCGCCACCAAAGACGTCATCGAATCGCGGGGATTGAGGGTGGACCTGATCCCATCCGTTTACAGCGGCTCCGCCCTGGGAAAGGCATTGAGAACGGTTTTGGAGTCCCCGCTCTCGGCGGGCTCGAAGCGTCTTTTGCTGCTCCGCGCCGAGCGGGGGGCTCCCGATTTGGCCCGGATTTTAAGGGAGGGCGGACTCGATTTCGACGAGGTTCCGCTGTACCGAACGGTTCCGATCGTCTCCGGGGACGACCGCCGGGAAGACGCGGATCTCGGCGACGTCACCGCCGCCTTCACCTGCGCGTCCTCGGTCCGCGGTTTCGCGGCGTCTTACCCGGACGTTCGCGTCAGGGCCGTGTGCATCGGGGAGCAGACGGAAAAAGCCGCCCGCGAATCCGGCTATGAGACCCGCGTCGCGAGAAAAGCCACGCTGGAAGACCTGGCGGACGCGGTGGAAGAGGTCTTCCGGCTCGCAAAATAACGAGCAAAACACGCAAAAAAACCGACTTTTATTTTTTGATGAACCGGCCCACGTTTTTCTCGGTGATCAGGGTCATCGGGATCATGTACCGGCTGTTGATGTACTCGCCCTTCACGACCTTGACGATGATGTCTATGGACACCCTCGCCTCCGTCTCGTAGTCGGTGAATACGGTCGCGTGAATGAGCCCTTCCTCGATGGCCCCCAGCACGTCGTCCTGAGCGTCGAGGCCGTAGATCCTCACCTTACCCGCCCTGCCCGCGTTCGTCGCGGCCTGCAGCGCTCCGATCGCCATGGCGTCGTTGTTGCAGATAACGGCGTCGATCCGCTCGCCGGAGGAGAACCATTGGGCCGCCAACGCCAGAGCGCTCTCCGTACTCCACTCCCCCTCGCCCTCGAACACGATCTTGTACTTGTTTTCATATCCCTTCAGCGCGATGGGATAGCCCGCCGAAATGTTGATCTGAGCGGAGTGCCCCATCATCCCATAGATCACGGCGAAATTGCCGCCCCTCGGGAAGTCGGCCATGGCCTGCCTCATTTGCTTCACGCCCCCGTCGGTGAAGTCGGGGCCGACGAAGGAGACGCATTCGTTCTGCGTGGAAACCGGTTCGTGCAGAGTCACCACCGGGATGCCGGCGGCTTTCGCGCCCCTGACGCCCTCCGCGATGTCCTCGTTCGACGATGGATCGAGCAGGATGCCGTCGACCCCGAGCGCGACGGCGTCCCCGATTTGGGAGACCTGTTTGGAGGGGTCGTTGTCGGCTACGTATTCGACGAGTTTCACCCCGGCGGCCTCGGCGTATTTTTTCACGGCCTCGCCCAAATTGTTCATGAAGGGGGTGTTGAGGTGGGGCATAAAGAAAGCGATCGTCATGCTCTCCGCGACGGACTCAACCGCGTTCGCCTCGCCCGCGTGGGCGAACAAGGCCATGCACGACGCCAACACTGTCATAACGAGACCTATTGCTTTTTTTTTCACGTGCATTCTCCTTTCTGTGGAAAATATCTTTTCGAGGGGGGAACAGTTTAGTCCGCAGTCCGTTCGATACAATACATACAATGCAATACAACACAACGCGTTCGAAATGATTCTAACACAATAAGCCAAAAAGACTCCTTATCTTCCCCGACGTGCTACAATACTTTCCGATAAGGGGGGAGCGGTATGGCAAAAAGAACCGGGAATAAAATCATTCCCGATCAAGACAGTCCCAAAAACAAAACCGGGAACGATAAAGATACCGATAAATTTAATGATAATTCTGTCAATAATATTCAGGCAGATATGAATACAACACCGGTTATAAAAAAAGAACCTATTTTAAAAAAGAAGACCTCTCCGCGAAAGAGAACGAAGCCAAAATCCGTCAAATCGGAGTCCAGTCCGGTATCAGAAACAATACCGGACTGGGAAGAAGGCGCGGAAAACGATTTTCTGGGGAGCTTTCTGGAGGAAGAGCCCCAGGCGGGAGGCTTTGCTTTAGAAGATTTTGTGTTGGAAGGCTTCATGTCGGAAGATTTTATGCTGAAAGACATGGCGGAAAAAGCGCCCGGCCTTGAATTGGAGCCCCTTGACGCCGAAGTCTCCGTTTTGGAAGAGGAGCCTTTTACGGAGCCGGAGGGGCACCCCACCCCAGAAAGGGCATCCGACCCGGAAAAAGCGCCCGGTCTAGAAAAAGCGTCCGACCCGAACATCGAACCGGGTTCCCCAACGAAACCGGACTCCGACCCCGCGCCCTCTATCGAGCTTTTTTCCCCGAGGGTCGACTACGTTCCCACGGAGTTCGCGTCCATCCAGGCGATGGCCTCATTGAAGGGATTCGCCCCGTTGGGTATGCTCTTCATCCTGATGGATATCCTGGGCGGCGGCGAGGAGGGGTTGATACGCGTCAATCGCCTCGCGAACGCCCTCAATATCGGCAAGCCCGCCATGCTGGCCCAACTGGAGAACTTGGAGAAGGCCGGGTTGATACGCACCGTGTCCAGCTCTCAGCGAGGGCGGCACATAGAGCTTCTGATCCCCAATCTCATGACCGAGAAAAAGCTCCAGAACGCCCCGGACGAGGAATTGACGCCCCTTGCCTTGAACGTGCTCCCCGAAAACGCGCCGAAAAACTTCTCGCTCGAAAAGTTGAAGGCGCTGCAAAACTACTTGACGGAGCGCGGCATACGCGTCGTGTCCCTGCCGGACGAATCGAAGCTCGACCCCCGGCTGGCTCAGATCTCCGCCTACCTGGGCAAGTATCTGGGCTACGTTCAACCCTTTTACACGCGCCTCAAGGCGACGCTCACCAGCGCCGAGGAAATTCACTTTTCGCTTTTGGGCTATCAAGGGCGCGACGTCACCCATACGCTGAATCTCTGCAAAATGCTGAAGGACATCTCTTTTTTGGCGACGTTCAACTACCGCCGAGCGCCGCATTACAAGATCGTCGCAAAGCTCAACCGCTCTCCGACGGCCATCAACTTCCTGTCCGGCGGATGGTTGGAGCACTACATCCGCGATCGGGTGGTCGCGATCCTGACGACGCACCCCTCCACCATGGAGACCCCTTTCGCCTTCATGAAAAACCCCAGGATCATCCTGCCGGGAGGCGAGAATTTCGAGTTCGATTTTCTGCTGATGGTCGCCGACACGGTCTTCTGGATTGAGGCGAAGACGGGAGAGTACATGGACTACATCGCGAAGTACGCCCGCGTATCGAAGCTCCTGGGGCTCAACCGGAACAGCAACCTGCTGGTTCTCGTGGACGTGCCGAAGCCCGACGCCAACATTTCGGCGCGCTACGGCCTCTCCTGCTGCGGCGTCGACGAGTTCGGCGAGGTTTTCCGCCTAGCGCTGGTCCGCGAACTCGGCCGCACGGGACACGGTTGAGATCAGGGCGCTGTTATGCGTGGAAGAACTGAGGGACGACAAGCGCCCTTTCGCACAGAGGCTATCAGCGTAAATTCCCGGAATTTTTTATAGGTTTAGTTTTCCAGTATTGGAAGTACTGGATTTTTAAGAAAATCAGACCTATAATAGTGTGTAAATTATAGGTCTGATAGGGGTCACATCATGCATATTGTTGAGAATAAGAATGAGAAAGCAGGAAGGACGTACTGTTATGCCTGCGAATGCTTATGGGACAAGACTTTGGGCAAATATAACAAGCCTCGCGTCTCCATCGGACACCTCGAAGGGAGCCACCGTCCTTTGTTCCCAATAGATCCTTCGCACAGATACTTGCGGCAGATCCGTCTCTAACTGGGGGGCGTGACAAGCTGGTCATTGCTGCAGCAGTCGCAAAGTACGGAGACGGCATACTCACGCCAGGCGCGGCGAGGCCGGAGCCCCCTGACGGCCCTGCCGCCGTCAGGACAGCGAGGGCGGTCTTTACTGGCCCGTCAATTGTCTTCGGCGGCATCACCA
>JAISSA010000141.1 GCA_031273365.1 Synergistaceae bacterium | reverse complement strand
ATAATGGACCGGGACCTCGACGGTTCCGTTTTCGTTCAGGTTGTACATGCACAGCGGACAGGCCGTGATGATCAGGTCGGCGGCGCGCTCTGCGGCTGAACGCATGATCCGCTTCGACATATCCTTCACGATGCGCGGTTCTTCCACCATGAGATAACCGCCGCAGCATTCGTTACGGTAGGGATAGTACACCGGGGTCGCGCCGACCGCCGCAATGAAGTCCTCCATGATGGACGGGTTTTCCGGGTTGTCGAACTGCATCACCGCACCGGGACGCAGCAGCATACAGCCATAGTAAGCGGCAATTTTTTTGCCGCTGAGCGGGGCGCTCACCTTTTCCCTGAGCGCGTCAAAGCCCACCGCGTCTCTCAGCATTTCGAGGTAGTGGACCACGGCGGTCTCGCCGGCGTAAGGGCTGCTCAGTTTCATATAATTATTGACCTTCGCGCGCGTCTCTTCGTCGGTCTGCATGTCGTTATTCACGCGCTTAATCACATGGTGACAGGCGGAACAGAGCGTCAGGAGCGGCTGTTTCAGCGTTTTAGCGCTATCGAGGGCCCGCACCGCGGACAGCTTCGTCGCGATCTCGTCCCGCCCCAGCGGATAGACGGCTCCGCAGCACTGCCATTCGGGCAGTTCCTCCATTTCCACTCCAAGCGCCCCGGCCGCGAGCCGCGCCGACCTGTCCAGCTCCACGGCTCTGGTCTTGAGCGTGCAGCCCGGATAGTAGCTGAATTTTATCGATTTTTCCTCAAGCGTGTTCAGGATTGACACCTCTTTTTTGAACCCTGAAATCCAGGTCCTTTTATACCTGGCAATGCCGACAATTTAAAACCGTGGGGCCCGCCCCCCGACAAAAGCCCCGCAGGGGACGCAGTCCCCTGGCCCCGTTAATTTTTCTCGGTTCCTGTAGACATTATAATCGTGCCAGGATGGAATTAACCGGGGGTTACGGCCAAACCCCGCCGCCCAACGGGCGGCGGAGTGGTTTAGTGGTTTCACCCCCGAATGGGGTCCCGGGGTGCAGGGGGCACGCCCCCTGCTATTCGAAGGGGAAGCGGTATTGCGTGAGCTTCAGCTCGTCCCGAACGGCGATGAGCTCCTTCTGCACGGCGTCGCCTACGGGAACGCCGGTGTCCTTACGCTCCTGCCCGATGAGGTACTCTTTTTCGCCGGCCGTGTAGATGCGCTCCGCGCCCGGCGCTTTCTTCGAGTTCCGCAGCGCCCGCAAAATATCGCCGGTGATTTTCCTGAACGTCGCGAGAGGAACAAACGCCTCCACGTCGATGGCGATGAAAAAATGCCCCAGGTGATAGGGGATCTTCGATCCGTCGGGGCCGATCCCGCTCAGCTGTTTCAAAAAGTTCCCGTTCTGGAGGGCCGCGGAAAGAATCTCGACCACCGTAGCGTAGCCGAAGCCCTTGTAACCGGCGAGCTCCTCCCCGATCCCGCCGAGAGGCGCAAGAGCGGCCGTCCCCTTGACCAGGGCCGAGAGAATTTCCTGCGAGTCGGTCAGTGGGCCTCCGTCCTGGCCGATGACCATCCCGGAGGGCGTGACCTGGCCCTTTCGCGCGAAGGTCTCGATCTTCCCCCTCTGCGTGATGGACGTGGCGCAGTCCAGGCTGAAGTCGAAGGGCTCGTCCGTGGGAATTCCGAAGGTCAGCGGGTTGGTGCCCAGCATGTTCTCCACGCCGAAGGTCGGCGCTATGGACGGACGGGCGTTCGTGCCCGTGATGCCGATGCAGCCGGCTTTGGACGCCATAGTGCTGTAATATCCGGCGATGCCGTAATGGGTGGAGTTTCGGGCCACCACCATCCCCATTCCGAGCTTTTTGGCCTTTTCGATCGCCAGGCGCATGGACTTCACGCCCACGACCTGCCCCATCCCGTCGTGTCCGTCGACCACCGCGGTGGTGGGGCCATCCTTCACGATCTCGAAATTCGTCACGGGGCTCTGGATCTTTTCTTTGATGCGGTCGAGGTATATCGGCTTCAGCCGGTTCAGGCCGTGAGACTCGGTCCCTCTGCGATCCGACTCCAGCAGGACGTCCGCACAGAGCTCCGCGTCCTCTCTCGGGACACCGTAACCGCAAAACACATCAACGACAAACTTCTCGACGAGATCCCACGGGACCGTTACATAAGCCATCTGTTTTCCTCCTGTCGAGCTAAAAAACTAAAAAATAGCGGTGGCGCTGAGCGCGGCGACAACGGCCCCGCAGATGGGAGCGACAACCGGAATCCAGGAATAGCCCCAGTCGGAGTTCCGCTTGTTGGGAATGGGCAGAATCGCGTGAGCGACGCGGGGGCTGAAGTCACGGGCGGGGTTCATGGCGTAACCGGTCGTGCCGCCGAGGCTGACGCCGCAGGAGAGGATGATGGCCCCGACGCCGAAGGTGCCAACGGCGGCGACATCCCCGACCGAGGTCTGGGAAATCCCCAGGATCGTGAACACAAGCACGAAGGTGGCGATAAACTCGCTGACGAAGTTGTTGGTGTAGTTGCGGATGGCCGGACCTGTGCAGAATACGCCCAGCTTGGTGTCGCCGTCTTCGGTAGCCGCAAAGTGATCCTTATACATCACCCAAACCAGAATGCCGCCAAGGAGACCGCCCAGCATCTCAGCCACGACGTAGCCGGGCACAAGCGCCCAGCTCAGCTTGCCGATGGCCGCGAGGGCAATGGTGAGGGCGGGGTTGAACACGGCGCCCGATTTGGTGAACATGAGGGCCGGGATGAGAACGGCGCAGGCCCAGCCGAAAGCGATCACGATAAAGCCGGACCCGTTGGTTTTTGTTTTGTTCAAAAGCACTCCGGCACAAACTCCGTCACCCAATAAAACCAGGAAGGCAGTTCCCAAAAACTCGTATAAATAGTTTTGCACGGTATTTTCCTCCTTCAGAGCCAGGTTTAAAGTTACCATCCAAAGTTTCTATTCAAGTTTCTATTCAAGTTTCTATTCAATACTTCCGGCCAAACTTCTGTCCGAGGCCTGCCCGCGCGAATCGGCAAAATCACGTCGATTCGGCGGCAGCCCAACGGCCCGGCAAAGCTGTTTGCAATGGCGACGACCGTCAATTCTCCCGGATTTCTACTTTGCCCAGCCCAGTGCGCGTTTAACGGCTTCCTTCCAGCCGGCCAGCAGTTCTTCCCGATGAGCGGCGTCCATGTTGGGCTTGAAGGTTTTGTCGACCGCCACATTCTGGGTGATATCGGCCTTGTCCTTATAGTAGCCCACCGCGAGGCCGGCGAGGTATACCGCGCCCAGCGCCGTGCTCTCGATCACTTTGGGCCGCACGACGTCCACGCCCAGAATGTCCGCCTGGAACTGCATGAGGAAGTTGTTGGCGCAGGCGCCGCCGTCGACGCGCAGGGCCTTCAGTCCCACGCCCTCGTTATCGGCGTCCATCGCCTTGACCACGTCGTAACTCTGGTAGGCGAGGCTCTCCAGCGCGGCGCGGATGAAGTGCTCCTTCTCGACGCCGCGGGTCAGCCCCACGATCGCGCCGCGGGCGTACTGATCCCAATAGGGAGCGCCAAGGCCCGTAAAAGCGGGCACGACGTACACTCCGGCGCTGTCGGGCACCTTACTGGCGTACCCCTCGGTAAAGGCGGCGTTGTCGAGCATACGCAGGCCGTCGCGCAGCCACTGGATGACCGCGCCCGCCACAAAAACGCTGCCCTCCAGCGCGTACTCCACCTTGTCGCCGATGCCCCAGGCGATGGTGGTGAGCAGGCCGTTCTTGCTGGTAATGGCCTTTTCACCGGTGTTCATCAGGATAAAGCAACCGGTGCCGTACGTGTTTTTCACCATGCCCGGCTCGAAACAGCACTGGCCGAAGAGGGCCGCCTGCTGGTCGCCCGCGATGCCGGCAATGGGCACCTCGCCGCCCAGAAATTCGGCGTCGCAGTTGCCGTAGACGTAGCTGGAGGGTTTGACCTCCGGCAGCATGGATTTGGGGATGTTCAGTTCTTTGAGGATTTCATCGTCCCACTCCAGCTTGTGAATATTGTAGAGCAGGGTACGGGAGGCGTTGGAGTAGTCGGTCACGTGGCATCGGCCTTTGGTCAGTTTCCAAATCAGCCAGGTGTCCACCGTTCCAAAGAGCAGGTCGCCCTTTTCGGCCTTTTCCCGAGCGCCCGGCACGTTCTCCAGAATCCAGCGCACCTTGGTGCCGGAGAAGTACGCGTCGGCTACAAGGCCGGTTTTTTCCTTGAGCGTTTTGTCAAAGCCCTTTGCCTTCAAAGTGTCCACATATTCGGAGGTGCGGCGGCACTGCCACACGATGGCGTTGTAGATCGGCTTGCCGGTATGGCGATCCCACACGATGGTCGTTTCACGCTGGTTGGTGATGCCGATAGCCGCGATGTCGCCTGCGGCAACGCCGAAGCGGGCCTTTGCCTCGACAAGCACCGCCAGCTGACTGGACCAAATTTCCATGGGGTCGTGCTCCACCCACCCCGGCTGGGGAAAAATCTGGGTAAACTCCATCTGGGCCGAGCTGACGCCATTGCCCTGCTTGTCAAAAATGATAGCGCGGGAGCTGGTGGTTCCCTGGTCCAGAGCGACTAAATACTTTCCCATAATCTTTTCTCCTCTCTGTCTCGTCCTGCGCAATACTGCGGACGCAATGCTTTCTAGTAGCGGGCGGCCCATGCCGGAGCTTTGGAGGATGCCTTACCGCCCATCACATCGTGGTAATAGTCGCTGGTCATGGGCTTTCCGGGGTCCAGGGTGCGGGTGGAGACCACGTTCGCGAGGTAAACGGTGCTGTTGGGGCAATCCACCTGCCCGGTCACCTGGCACTCGAGCAGGGCGACGCCGTACTGCACCACAGTGGGGAAGCCGCCTATTTCCTTAGTTTCCACGCCGGCCAGCTTGTCGGCGTCGCGCCCGCTGCTGAAGCCGAACTTCCGCAAAAACTCTATGTCCGCCTTTTCGCCCAGTACGGTGATGTTGAACTTTCCCGCGGCGGCAATCTGCCCGTGGGTCAGGTTCTCTTTGCCGATACACACGCTCACCATCAGCGGTTCGCTGGACACCTGCGTAACCAGGTTGGCCAGCAGGGCGTTGCCGCCGCCCTTGTCGTTGGGCGCGCCCACTAAATACACGCCATACGTCAGTTTGGAAAGACCTTCATAGTTCATTCCCAGTACCTCCCTCGATCGATTTATGCTGCAAACTTCCCGAAAAAATTAGATTTGAAAACTTCCTTCAGTCCCACATCTTCCGGAAACTGACAGAAAGCATGATGCCCGACAGAATTTTTAGTAAACGTGCAGGCCCGAAGAAACAGAGCCCACTCAGCCCAAAGCTTCGCTCGTTGTGATGTCTATAAGGTCGATATGGAGAAAAATGCTCTTCCCGACGTTTTGCGCCCGCTTTACGGAGTCCTCAATGGTACATGATGTCGTTTTACAGATGTCATTCTATCAGAAGAAGGAGAATATTATACGAAGAAAGGATCGCGGCGTTCAGGTATTCGTTTTTCCTGACCGCCTCGATAACAGGATTGCCACGCAGCCTTCCGGACAGATCGTTCAAAACGATTCCTCCTCGGTCTACTGTGCTGTCAAATTTTATGCGATACTGATCAGATTCCTGCGGTACTAAAAAGATGTCCGATAATATTGGGCTACAGTCTGGCGACTCCCGTTTTTCGCGCCGCTTCGGCCACCGCTTTTGCCACGGCCGGAACCACGCGCGAGTCCAGCGCCCTCGGCAGAATGTACTCCGCGGAAAGTTCCGCGCTACTCACCAGCGCCGCAAGAGCGTGGGCTGCGGCCAGTTTCATCTCCTCGTTGACGCACTTCGCCCGCACGTCGAGAGCCCCCCGGAAGATTCCCGGAAATCCAAGGCAGTTGTTGACCTGATTGGGAAAGTCGCTGCGCCCCGTCGCGACGACGGCCGCGCCGGCCGCCCTGGCGACGTCGGGAAAAATCTCCGGCGTGGGGTTGGCCATGGCGAAAAGGATAGAGTTCTTCGCCATCGTCTTCACCATGTCGCCGCTCACGGTGTCGGGCGCTGAAACGCCCATGAAGACGTCCGCGCCTTTGAGAACGTCGGCGAGGCTTCCCCGCTCCCGCTCGGGGTTGGTCGTATTCGCCAGTTCTTCTTTGGAAGGATTCATTCCGGTCTCGCGGCCCTTATAGATGGCCCCGCCGCGGTCGCACAGGATGACGTTTTTCGCGCCCGCGGACATCAGAAATTTGCAGATGGCCGTTCCCGCCGCGCCGGCGCCGTTCATTACGATTTTGACGTCGGGCAGCTTCCTGTCCACGATTTTGAGGGCGTTCAGAAGTCCCGCCAGAGAGATGACCGCCGTCCCGTGCTGGTCGTCGTGAAAGACGGGGATGTCGCATCTGGCCTGAAGTTTGCGCTCGATTTCGAAGCATCGGGGAGCGGAGATATCTTCGAGGTTGATTCCGCCCAGTCCCGGCGTAAGGAGCCAGGCCGTCTCGACGATCGTGTCCACGTCCTGCGTGCGCAGGGCCAGAGGGAAGGAATCGATGTCCGCAAAACGCTTGAACAGAACGCTTTTCCCCTCCATAACAGGAAGCGACGCCTCGGGCCCAATGTCGCCCAAACCCAAAACAGCGCTGCCGTCCGTGATAACGGCGACGAGGTTCCACTTCGAAGTCACTTCGTACACCGCCTCGGGATTGCGCACAATCTCCCGACAGGGCTCCGCCACGCCCGGCGTGTAGGCCAAAGACAGATCTTCCATGCTTTCGACGGGCATTTTACTTCCCGTAACAAGTTTCCCCTTCGCCGCGCGATGCGCGGCCAACGATTTCGCGGCAATATCCAGCGTCATCGAAAAATTCCTGCCCCCTTTCCTGCAAATAATACCCTTGCCTCGCGCAACAACTGCGCCGGCATAAAAAAAGACACACACAACCTTCTCCGGCTCCCGCCGTATGAACATTGTATGCGCCTTTTCTCTCGTCTCCAAGACACATTACTATGACATTACAAAGAGACTATCATACTTCGCTGCCGAAGTCAATCCCAACTTTGGTACATCTCTGTTTAAATAGTTTGACAATAAGGCTTCAAACTCTCCACGCTTTTCTCCAGCGCCGCCTGTTCGTCCGGGGAGAAATTTGGGAATACGCTGCCTGTGAGCCCCTGAGCTCCTATCGCGTATGGAAGGCTGACGCAGGCGCCGCTGAGCCCGCATTCGCCCTCCAGGACCTTGCCGACCGGCATGATTCTTTTGGTATTGCCGAGGATGTTCCTGCAAATTTCGCAGACCGACAGGGATACGGCGAAAAAAGTCGCTCCCTTATTGGCAATGACGCGCGCCCCCGCCTTGCGCACATCGTCGAGAATCTCCTCTTTCCAGCCGGGGCCTGTTTCGTTTCCCATCTGCCTGACGTAATCGACGGCGTTCATGCCGAAGATACTCGCCAGGGACCAGGGAATGAAAGAGGTGTCTCCGTGTTCCGCCAGCACATAGGCATGGATGCTTGCGGTGCTGACCCCGGTCCGCTCGGACAAAACGGTGCGCAGCCGACAGGTGTCGAGCAGGGTGCCGGAGCCGATGACCCTGTTCGCGGGCAGACCGGAAATTTTTTGAACCGCATAGGTAAGAAGATCGACGGGATTGCTGACTACAATGTAAATAGCGTCCGGCGCGTATCTGGTGATTGCCGGGACCACATTCCTGAGAATGTCTACGTTGGCGCTGAATAAATCGAGGCGGGTCATTCCCGGCTTGCGACGCAGGCCAAGCGCGAAAATCACGATGTCGGAGTCGGCGGCGTCTTCGTACTCGCCCGAAGAGAGCCTGACCGGGCTGACCAGAGGGGTCCCCTGAATGATGTCGGCCGCCTCGCCCAGAGCGCTGTTCTTGTTGACGTCTACCAGTATTATTTCAGAAACCATCCCCTGAAGCACCAGAGTATATGCAATCGTCGCTCCCACCGATCCTGCGCCTAAAACAGTAAGCTTTCGGGCTTTGGGCATATAATGAACTCTCCTCGTTAAAATGATGTCCGGTTTTCACGCTGCCTTTATAATATCCAACAAACGATCGTTGTCAAACAAAAACGCGAGTAACTCCATTCCGATGTCCACGCCAATTAATGGGGTCAGGGGACGCGTCCCCTGCGGGGTTTTTGTCGGGGGGCAGAGCCCCATGTTTTTGTCTTAAGTTCCTGATATTTAAGAAAAAAATAAGAAGTTGCCCCTGTTTTCTTAAGTTTTCAGGAATATTCTTCTTCATATTAAATTTCGTCCGGAAGTTTCGGGCGACTGAGGAGGAGAGTCTTTATGGAACTCAAGGGGTCGAAAATTCGGGATTACGCTCAGAGCGGGGTTCTCTGGCTGGCCGTCGGGGCCGTCATGCTGGTGCTGGGTATGGGGTTTCTCGTGCAGTACGCCTGGAGTCAGGCGGGAGTCGCGCAGGCGGTTGGACGGGTCGGTTCGGCCGTGGTGACGGCGACCCGCACAACCGTCTCGGCCACGGGCGACGCCGCGAAGGCGTCGTACGGCGCCGTCGCTTCCTCCGCTTCGGCGTTTTTTGCGGTGCTGGAGCGCTTCTTTGCGGTCGCCGAGGTGCGTCTTACCTTCTCGGCCATGATCGCTCTGAGCCTTTTGATCGTCGGATGGCGACTTCGCGGGAAGCGGCGTACTCACGCGCTTATCCTGCAGGGAACGGGAACGGGGCTGTTCTGCATGACGATCTTTGCCGCGAGTTCGGTCAGTGGGCTGCTGCCTCCGCTGCCGGCGTTTTTCCTGACCGCGCTGGCGATGATCTGTGGAGGGATCCTGGCCCTGAAGCAGGACTCGGAAACGCTTGCCTGGTTCGCAACCGCCATCGGCTTCGCGGCCCCCATGCTGACGGGCGCTGAGGCGGCTTCGGGGGCGGTGAACCACGCGTGGCTTTTCTCCTGGTACGCTCTGCTGGACCTCGGCATCTTCGCCGCGGCGCGATTCAGGTCGTGGCGGGGGCTCAATCTGCTGGGATTCGTCGCCACCCATATCGTCGGCGTTGCCTGGTGCGTCTTCGACTATCCACTGGGAACCCTGTTCCGGGTGGAGCCCTTTATCATCCTCTTTTTTCTCTGCTACACGGGGATTGTCGTGCGGCAGATTCTGCGAAACGATTTTTCGATCGATCGGACGGCCGACGCCGTGCTGCTGATCGGGACCCCCGTCGCGTTCTGCTCGATACAGTTTCCGCTGGTCTGGCATATCGAAAACTTTGCCGCCGTCAGCGCCTTCGCCCTCGGGGCCCTCTACGTGGGGCTGGGCTCTTTTCTCCATCGCAGACGCGATCGGCTTACGGCGGAGCATCGCCGGCTCATCGACGTCTTCCTGACCGCGGGCGTCTTTTTTGCGAACCTCGCCGTGCCGCTTGCCCTGCCGCCGGAGGGCATCGTGCTCGTCTGGGGAACCGGCGGCGTCCTGCTGACGCTGTACGGCATGAAAATCGGGAACGCGAAGATGCGTATCGCGGGCGTCGCCCTGCAGGTCGCGGGAGCGGCGCTTTCTTTCCCGTTCTCTCTTCCGTTTTCTTTCCGAACAACGGGGATGCTGACGGCTTTTGCGGCGCTTTTCTGCTCCCTTGCCGCCCTTTATTTCGACCGTCTTTATTTCGATCGAGAAAATGAAGATCAAAAAACCCTCGTCGACGCGCCCGAGACGCGTTTCCTGTTTGGGTGGGGGCTTCTGTGGTTCTACGGGGTCTCCGCCGAGTGGATCTTCTTCTCCGGAGTTTTCACGTTTCCCTTTTACGCCCTTCTCGCCCTTTTCGCACTGAGCGGCGTCTTTTTTTCGTTTTTTTCGTGGCTGTCGCTGCGTCCCTCGGCGGGGCCGGAAACGGACCGGCGCTTGCGCGCGTTCGCTCAAATTCCGGCGGCGCTGCCCTCGCTGCTCGCCCTTTATCTTTTTGCCAGCGCGATTATCGAGGGGAACGGGCCCTTCCCTCTGGCCGAATTTTTGTTTTTCCCCGGCGAACACCCTCTCGCCGGAATGGGGATGCTGGCCTGGCCGCTCTTTTTCGTGGGGCAGTGCGTCACGCTCGCCCTGCTGAAGGACAGAACGACAAAGGCGTGGGAACCGGCGATTTCCTGTCTGCACGCGGAAAATTTCATTTTGTTTGCGATGATCGTCGCGGCGGAACTGGGGTACCTGTTTTCCCGAAGCCTGCCGGAGATCAACCTGTACTGGATCGACCTGATCGTGGTCCTGTTCCTGGTTTTGATCGTCAACGTCGTCGCCTCCGACCGGGGAATCATGGCCCGGCTTTCTCCCGTACGGCGTCGCGACTACGGCGTGGCGGGCTGCGGCACGCTGTGCGCGTTGCTTTGCCTGTGGGCCGTCTCCTCGCTTCTTCTGGCGGGGGACTCTTCGCCCCTGATCTACATGCCCCTGCTGAATCCGCTTACCTTTGCCGAAGTGACGATTTTCCTGACCGCGACGTGGTGGCGTCTGCGAACGGCGCGCTTCTATTCGGAGTTCGAGGCCCCGGAGTTCGAGGCCCTGATCACCGCGCGGGTTGCCGTCGCCGTCTGCACGGTGCTGATGATGGCCTGGTCCACGGTGGAGACGGCGCGCATCTTTCATTTTTATGGAAGAATTCCCTTTGCGCTCTCCGAGCTCTGGGGCAACCTCGTCTTTCAAACCACGATCACGTTCCTCTGGGGGCTCTGGAGCCTCGGGATGATGCGCGCCGGCAGCAGGAACCCGGAACATCGGCGCATATGGAACGTCGGGGCGGCGCTGCTTTCCTGCAACATCCTCAAGCTGCTCCTCGCGGACCTGGCCGGAACCGGAAGTCTGACGCGCATCGTCTCGTTCCTCGGGCTCGGCGTTCTCCTGATCGTCATCGGCGTTCTGACTCCGCTGCCCGCGAGGAACGAGATCGAAGCATGACGCCTGCGGCGGAAGCCTGTTATTTTTCTGCCTCTCCTCTACTCAGAGAACAGCTTTCGGTAATCCACCTCGTATATTTTAAACGGGCGCCCCCTGGAATTTGGCTGAGAGCTGCGCACTACTTTAGCGCCGCCGAACTCAGCCAGCTTCAGCAGGATACGGTTTGCGCTTCGCGGCGTCACGTTCAGGTAAAAAGAGAGGTCCGCGCTGCTGAAAAGGTTTATTCCGCGCCTCTCCTGCAGGTCGATGAGCTTTTGCAGGTTTGCCGGGGAGATTCCAAGCCGGGTGCTCATCTCCGCAGTATTGGCGCTCGGAATGCCGGACAGCGTAACCCCCCTGCCGCTCGCCATAGGCCCGACCTGTTCGCCGCTGTCGTCGACGAGATACGCGTGGTGCAGCCTGTTTCGCATCGACTCTCTCAATGCCGCCATCGCGTTCTTCTGAGATGATACGATGTCCCTGCCAAGCCCCCAGCCGAGACATATGGATAACCCCAGTCGATCGTGAAGGTAACCGGTCAGCCGGCAGTTCGTATATCCCTGTGTGATGTCCCTCAACGTCTCGTTTGACGTGGTCAGCTCGAAAATGCTCCTGTTCTTCCTGATCACCAGCGGCATACCGTTCTGCTCGTTAAATTTATCGAGCGACGTCTGCAGCTCTGAAAAATCGTAATCGGCATCGGGTCTATCCTCCGAGACGATGCCGGACGCGACCATCGAGTCAAGAAGTCTGCGATACTGAATCCGGCCGCACAGCGAGCTGACGACGTCAAGCATCGACGCCGCAGACGGGAACAGCAGTTCAAACGGTATGCCTGCCAATCTGAGCGATTCAGTGAGGTTGGTGAGGCGCGTCACGACGAGGTCGATTTTTTTCTCCCGCCAAAGGCGCAGGGACTGTTGCATCGCCAGCTCGTAAGCTGATTCGATCCCAGGCATGTCCTCCGCTATGGGGTCGAAGAACACCGGCGCCATTCCGTTGAAGACATCTTTGAAGTTCACTGGAACATTCGGCCTGTCCATGATTATTCTGGAGACATCTATCCACCGGAACCGGTATAGTATCCCGGCGAGAGCCTTGTAGTAATCCCTGTCCGTCAGCTCAAAATACGCGTGAGGTTTGAGCACGATGCCGACGCGGCTGACGATGTACGAATAAGGGAACTTTCCGCTGAAGATCAACCCTTCGAACCTGTGGGCATTCTGTTCGTATACGTCCGACAGCTGACGCATCGACGAGTACGACAAATAGGTGACGTCGCACATGGCGCTCATCGAACCGTGCGCTTCCCTTATAAGCTCCACAGATTTTTCCGCCGTTATGATCCCGATCGAAAGCTTCAAATCAACTCCTCAACTCCCCTTTACCATAATAACATAAGGACGTGCAACACCATATAAGGACATTTAGAGACCTGGCCTGCTCATTTCGTCCCGTCCGACTTTTATCATAAACTTCGACTGAAACGCTTGTTACAAATTTGTTACAAATAAAACATGCTATAATTTCCCGGGAATCCAGGTTGCACTCAGGCGCAGGAGCCCTGGCATAACAAAGCAGGCGAGGATTGTTCCTCCACGCATCGGACGAGATAAGCACCTGGGAAAAATCCCTGTCGTGTTTTCTCAGGGTCGCTACGAACCACCTCGTCGGGCGGTCGAGGCGGTCGGACGAGGGGGCGCGGCGGTGATTGTTTCAGATCGGGCTTGATCGTTTCAGGTAGCTTTTCATTGCTACTCTCTATCTGTATACTTTATAATGACAGGATAGAAAGGGGATAATAATGATGGCTACAATACAAATGACGTACCGTGACAGGGCTTTGCTCGACCCTGCCGAGTATCTTGAACTCAGGCGCAGGAACCCCGGCATAATAAAACAGACGAGGATTGTTCCTCCACGCATCGGACGAGATAAGCACCTGGGAAAAATCCTTGTCGTGTTTTCTCAGGGTCGCTATGAACCATCAAGGTAAACAATGTCATATCCTGCAAAAGAAAACAGGGAAGCCGCGCAGCAATATCCGGTTGAGCTCTTGCAAACTTTCCTTGAAAACCAGAGCAAAGAACTGGAATTAAGAACTCAGGAACTGGAGTTAGCGAAACAGCAGGAAATGCACAGCTTTGAATACTCTAAATTTTCGACAGAAATACAGAGCAAAGATTTGACGGATGAACGAAAACATCAGCGCGAGTTATGGACAATTGCAACAAAGTTCGCCTCATACGGGATATTGGCTTTAACCGTTACCATCTGCCTGGCTCTTTATCTCGGTCGGGAGCAGTTTGTTCTGGAAATTGTCAGAGTCGCATTTTATGGCGGATGCGGAGCTGTTGCCGGTTCGTATTACCAGAAAGGCAAACGGCAGGAATCAAAAGAAAATATCGAAGAAGACTCCGCCTGACGATCCCAAATCCGCAGGTTGTGTGTTGAAAATCTGCCTCATTCCATATTACGCAGGGGAATAACGATTTTTGCTCTTTCACCCGGCGGGTGAAAATTTCAAGGCAGACATGCCCTGTACTGGTGTGATTTACAGGGATTCTCTGCCCCTGCCCCCAACTTGCAGATTTGGGAGGTCAGATTGTATTGACATAAAATTCTCACGGTGATATTGTTCTTTATGTCCTTATAAGTCTTTAAAATCCTTCGGAAAAAAAGGAGGCATATGTTCACATGTCATCTGCGATGATGACGGAACTGATGTACTGCTTTAGCGTCCTGAGCGTCCTGCTTCTCCTGGGAACGTTTCTAAGAGGCGTAATTCCGCTGTTTCAAAAGCTCTTCCTTCCTGCGTCCGTAATAGGCGGTTTCATCGGATTGCTGGTTGGACCGATCATCTGGGGAGCTGGCGGGATTCCGTTCCCGAAGGAGTGGATATCGACCTGGTCCGCCCTGCCAGGCATTCTGATCGTCCCCGTTGTGGCAAGCGTACCCCTTGGGATG